>CABKMC010000227.1 GCA_902373455.1 uncultured Streptococcus sp. | reverse complement strand
GAATTCAGAAGCCAGCTGAGTATTGGCCATCAAGGCACTTCCACCTGAAGAAGCTCCATAGAGGGCGGTCCCTGCATTTGGATCCTTGAAAATTCCAACGACGCGATAATTGTTGTCCCCAACAGAGACCACCTGATTCAGTGGATTTTCCGTTCCAAATAATTGTTGAGCCAAGCCTTCATCAAGAAGCACTACCCGTGAGAAATTACTATAGTCTGCAGGCGTTAATTTTCGGCCAGATAGGAGTTCCACCTTCTTGACAGAAAAATAGGTCTCATTTACCCCTTGGATATTCACCCCGTCTGCTTTCTTCTTTTGAAAAGCAATGGTTGCATTGGAGGTATTGCCTACATAATAGCCATCGATTCCTTGAATCTTGGTTAATTCCTTGACCCAAGATTCTTGCACAACTGGTGGTGCTTCTTTGACTTGACCATCAATATCTTCAGCATTTTCTCCCTCGATATCCGATGGAGCAGCCATCCCTCGATCCTCAGCTGCAGGGCCACTTTCGCCTCCGCCTTCTCCTGTATCCTCAGAGGGACCTATATTGATCCCCGTCACATAACCACTCTTATTGGGAGAATAGGAGATTTGTACATATTCTTGGTCCTTAGTGAAGGTCTTGGTAACACCAGCTTTCATGCCATCTCCAAGAGCCATGATGACAACAACAGAGGCAACTCCTATAATGATCCCCACCATGGTCAAGAAAGACCGTAATTTATGGCTCATAATCGAGCTGATTGCAAATTTCCAATTTTGCATTAGGTCCCCCTTTCCAGCTTGCTATCTGAGGAGATCACTCCATCACGAATGACAATGCGACGATGAGCAAAAGCTGCAATTTCTGGTTCGTGTGTAACCATGATAATGGTCTTTCCTTCTTGATTCAGCTTGGTTAACAAGTCCATTATTTGCTCTCCCGTCTTGGTATCTAGGGCACCAGTCGGCTCATCTGCTAAGACGATGGCTGGCTGATTGACGAGAGCTCGAGCTATCGCAACCCGCTGTTTTTGACCTCCAGAGAGTTCCGAAGGCAAATGGTGCATGCGAGAATGAAGCTCTACCTTTTCAAGATATTGCTCAGCTAATTCCTTTCTTTTAGTAGGATGAACCCCTGCATAAATGAGAGGGAGTTCTACATTTTGAAAAGCATTGAGCTTGGAGAGAAGAAAGAATTGTTGAAAGACAAAACCAATCTGTTCATTTCGAACACGCGCTAATTTTTTCTCACTGAGATTTCCGACTTCCTGGCCTTCTAGGAAATATTCTCCACTGGTCGGCCTGTCCAACAAGCCAATGACGTTCATCAAGGTTGATTTTCCTGAGCCAGATGGGCCCATAATGGCCACAAACTCGCCCTCTTCGACTTCTAAATCGATATCTTTTAAGACACGAAGTTCCTGGTCTCCATTTTTATAGGTTTTATTGATTCCTTTTAGTTCAATCAATTTTGTCATATTTTCCGATCTCTTTTCCATCTTCCAGTTTCTCATTAGGATTCACAATAACTT
>CABKMC010000226.1 GCA_902373455.1 uncultured Streptococcus sp. | reverse complement strand
GCCAAACATATTGAACGAAGGCCTGCATATTCCCGACAGTCAAACGACCTGCTATCACTTGCAAGCCACCAAACAAAGCGATAATGAGATAAGTCAAATCTGAAATCCCATTTAAAATCGGCATCATTAAGCCAGAAATGAAATTAGCCTTGAACCCTACTTTTTGAAGGTGATGGGTAATATCATGAAACTCTTCCTGGGAAGATTTTTCCCGAACGTAGAGCTTAAGTACATTAAAGCCTGTTAAATTTTCTTGCACAAAGCCGTTCATTGCTCCCAAAACATCTGCCTGCTCTTTAAAGTAAGGCTGAGATTTTTTCATGATAAATCGAGCACTGAAATAAGTGATCGGAATGGACAAAATGACCACTAGCCCCAGCTGGATGTTTAAGTATAAGACCATGCTGATGACAAAGAGCAAGGTAAAGATAGCGTTGACGATTTGTAAGAAGGACTGTTGCAAGGCATTCGAGACGGTTTCGACATCGCTAGTAAAACGTCCGAGCAAATCTCCGAATTGATGCCGGTCAAAATAAGAAACGGGAATGTGGTTGATTTTATGAGACAAATCATTTCGCATGTCCTGAACGGTCTTTTGAACAGCATTGGTCATGAAATAGTTGGAATAATAAGACCCCAACTCATAGAGGACCCCACGAAATAGATAGAGCGTCATAATGATCGCGATATAGGAGGTATTAAGACCAGCTCCTGCAAGGCCTTTTGCCATATCCATGAGATTATTTGTCAACTCCGTAATGGCAAGTCCCAAAACAAAGGGTTCGACAACACTCATGACGACACTCAGGATTTTTAAGAAAATGGACAAGCAAACTTCCAAGCGATAGGCTCTCAAGTAAGTCCATAGTCTACTAAAACTGTTTTGTTCTTGTTTCATCTGCTTCTCCTTTCTATTCCTCTGTTAATGATGGACTGTCGAGCTGGGAATTAGCGATCTCACGATAGATCTCATTGCTTTCCATCAATTCATCGTGGGTTCCTCGACCAACGATTTCCCCTTGGTCCAATACAATAATTTGATCCGCATCCATAATGGTTCCCACACGTTGCGCTACGATCAAGACGGTCGCATCTCCGGTAACTTCTTTAAGACGCTTCCGCAAAGTGGCATCCGTCTTGTAGTCTAGGGCAGAGAAGGAATCATCAAAAATAAAGACATCTGGATCTTTGACAACGGCACGAGCGATGGACAAGCGTTGTTTTTGACCACCCGAAAGGTTGCTACCACCTTCTGCCAAATGCGTATCAAAGCGTTCCTCACGACTGTCGATAAATTCCTTGGCTTGGGAAATTTCAGCCGCTTGCTCTAGCTCTTGTACAGAGGCATCTTCTTTCCCATAACGAAGGTTCTCAGCAATAGTTCCTGTAAAGAGCAAGGCCTTTTGTGGAATAAAACCAATCTTTTGGCGAAGGGCTTTCAGATTGTAGTCTCGAACATCCACACCATCGACCAAAATCTTCCCAAGTGTGACATCATAGAATCGAGGAATCAACTGCACAAGTGAAGAT
>CABKMC010000225.1 GCA_902373455.1 uncultured Streptococcus sp. | reverse complement strand
CGTTGGTCTTCAAACCTTTATCAGTGACCAAAAAAATCAAAAAATCGCCTTCTTTGCAGCCGGTGCTATTTTGATCGCGGTTCCAATCTGTATCTTATTCTTCTTCCTACAAAAGAACTTTGTTTCAGGCTTGACAGCTGGTGGAGATAAAGGATAAAATAGAATCTTATTTCAAGCACATTTTATTTTTAAGTTGAGGGTAGTATGGTGGATGCTTTACTACCCTTCGTTAAGAATAAAATCAATGCAAAGAGATTTCTCTTTGCATTTCTGATACTCTTATATTTAGAAAGGTCATCTTATGCCCTATCCTTTTAATTATTTCGCAAGTATCTTCAATTTCCGCTCTTCTTTTGCAAACCGCAAAAAACTGAGCTGGTTCCAAATGATTTTTACTTCTTTCTTTCTAATCTCTATCACACTATTACCTGTGGCTCTGCAAAATGCTCAACTCAAAACCTATCCTTTGACAACCTTTGTCAGCGATGTGTTTGATCCTTTATCAACAGACGTTATGAAAGATATCCAAGAACACGTCGTGATCAAAGTCCAAGAGCTCACCTATACAGGGACTAACCCTGTACACAAGACTTCAAAAGGACAGGTTATCTTAGGCCAAGAGGCAAAGGCTAGTGAAGGCAAGGAGTTAACACTCCATTTTGATCGCAAACAATTGATTATCTCAAAAGAGAATAAAGAACTCGCTACAGTCTCATACCAGGCTATTAATCAAGAGAGCCTTCGGGATAAGAAAAGCTTCACTCAAGCTATCTCTAGCGATTGGTTTCGCGACAATCGACTCCCTGTCAGTCTCTTTCTCGTGATTTTCTCTGGCTTCTTATCGACAGTCAATTATTTGATTCTCATCGTAGGGGCATCTTTCTTCCTCTACTTGACACGAAAATCTCGACTCTTTTCACTACAAACTTTCAAGGAATGTTTCAATTGTATTCTGAATTGCTTGGGACTCCCTATTTTACTGAGTGTCTTCATCAGTTTACTATTCCATCAAGTATTTACTACGACGATCATGATCCAAAATGTCTTATTTGTACTCTATCTTGCTATGGTATTTTATAAGACCCACTTCCGTGATCCAGACTATCACCGCTAGGAGGTTTTCTCATGCGTGTTACCATCAAAGATGTGGCGAAACTCGCTGGCGTCGCGCCTTCAACTGTCACGCGCGTCATCCAAAACAAATCCACGATTAGTGATGAAACAAAAAAACGTGTCCGTGAGGCCATGGTCGAATTGGACTACCATCCCAATCTTAATGCTCGCAGCCTTGTCAGCCAATCTAGTCAAGTCATTGCTTTGGTCCTACCAATCGACAGTGACGTCTTCTACCAGAATCCTTTCTTCCCAACTGTTTTAAGAGGGATTACCCAGATCGCGTCAGACAATGATTATGCCATCCAAATCTGTACGGGGCAAAATGAAGAACGGCGGCTCGACAACCTCAAACAACTCATCTACGGAAATCGTGTAGATGGTTTGATTTTCCTTTATTCCAACCCGAATGATCCCCTCGTTGAATTTGCGATCAAAGACAAGTTC
>CABKMC010000224.1 GCA_902373455.1 uncultured Streptococcus sp. | reverse complement strand
ATGTTTCCTACCTCTCGCTGTCTAAGCCTGGATCAAGGAAAAGGAATGACGGATCAAGGTGTTGAACCGGATATAGAGGTTCCCTGGAGTCCTGACCATTTTGAAAGAGATGTGGATCTGGACAAGTGTCTGGAGTTAATTCATCAGAGCAACATAAAATAAAAAGAATTCCCATCAGAAAATGTAAAGAAGAGAAATTCTTTGGTTAGAAGGGATAAATGTCTGAAATGATAACGTTTTCCAGGGCATTCTCACTATGTTTAAAATTGCTTACTTGGTATAAAAAATGGTAAAATAGAGAGTAATAATCAAAATGAAGAGTGAAACTTATGAAACATCAAACACTTTATAAATTTATCGGGCAGACGGTCTTGTATTTCGCCATTTTCCTAGCCCTACTTTATTTCTTTAGTTACCTTGGTCAAGGTCAGGGTGGCTTTATCTACAACGAATTTTAGAAAAGGAGACTCCTACCCGTGTCAAACCAACCTATTCACGATATGATCGAGACAATTGAACGTTATGCGCAACTACAACCAGACTATCCGGTCTACAATGTCCTTGGTGAGGAGCATACCTATGGGCAATTGAAGGCTGATTCAGATAGCTTGGCTGCTCACATTGATCAAATGGGACTTCCTGAAAAGTCACCTGTTGTTGTCTTTGGTGGACAAGAATATGAAATGTTAGCAACCTTTGTGGCTTTGACCAAATCTGGCCATGCTTATATCCCAATTGATAGCCATTCTGCCTTGGAGCGCGTGTCTGCCATTCTTGAAGTGGCAGAGCCAAGCTTGATTATTGCTATCAATGAATTTCCTTTGGAAAACCCAGCTGCTCCAATCATGTCCTTGGAGCAAGTGCGTGAAGCTTATGCAGCTCAGAATGCGTACGACTTGCAACATCCAGTCAAAGGGAATGATAACTACTACATCATCTTTACTTCAGGGACAACTGGGAAACCAAAAGGGGTGCAAATTTCGCACGATAACTTACTCAGCTTTACCAACTGGATGATTACGGACAAGGAATTTGCAACGCCAGAGCGTCCGCAAATGTTGGCGCAACCACCGTATTCTTTTGACTTGTCTGTCATGTATTGGGCACCGACCTTAGCTCTTGGAGGAACGCTTTTTGCCCTTCCATCAGCCATTACTCAAGATTTCAAACAACTCTTTGCGACGATCTTTTCTCTTCCAATTGCTATCTGGACTTCGACACCATCTTTTGCAGATATGGCCATGTTATCTGAAGATTTCAATGCTGAAAAGATGCCAGGGATCACCCATTTCTACTTTGATGGGGAAGAGTTGACTGTGAAAACCGCTCAGAAATTGCGCGAGCGTTTCCCAAATGCGCGCATCATCAATGCCTACGGCCCAACGGAAGCAACTGTAGCTCTTTCAGCTGTAGCCGTAACAGATGAGATGTTAGCTACCTTGAAACGTCTGCCAATCGGTTATACAAAAGAAGATTCTCCAACCTTCATTATTGATGAGGCAGGAAACAAATTGCCAAATGGTGAGCAAGGGGAAATTATCGTATCTGGTCCAGCCGTTTCAAAAGGTTAT
>CABKMC010000223.1 GCA_902373455.1 uncultured Streptococcus sp. | reverse complement strand
TCTTTAAACTGCTAAAAGGTGATACGGAGTATGAAACCGATAGTGTAGCTGGTATGTATGCTAATGAGGAAGGAAAATTCTTTCTTTCAGAGTTAAATCCGGAAAACAGCATCACTGGTAATGTGGTTTTCGACCTTAATGCGGAAACTGCTAATGCATCCGGACTTGTATTACAAGTACAAACCGGTGTTTGGGGAACACAAAAAGGAAAAATAAACTTGGATTGATAAGTTGTTTATGTATAGATATTACGCTTGTCTCTCTCATCAAAAAAACTTCGGTAAAAAAATTTACCGAGGCTTTTTAACATGTAGTGAAGGATTGTTGAATGGCCGGGTCATTTTCCCAATCGGCTCGATCGTAGCTGCCTGTGATGGTGTGTTCTTCAGAAAAGAGGAGGACCCGTTCGACAATCGGTGCGATTTGTTCGAAATGGTGGGAGGAAATCACAATTGTTTTTCCAGCTGTTTTTAGTTCTTGCAGCAAGGTGACAATCAGCTTCTGGTATTTTGGCGAGAGGCCGTTAAAAGGCTCGTCAAATAGCAAGAGACTAGGATTCATGGTGAGGACACTGGCGATAGCGACTAGCTTCTTTTCGCCACCAGAAAGATGGTAGGGAATGCGATCTCTCAGGTGTTCAATCTCTAAAAGACCGAGCGTATCCTTGACGCGTTGTTGGACTTCGGTTTCGGCTAAACCTAATTGGCGTGGCCCAAAAGCCAGTTCATCATAGACACTTGTATTGAACAATTGGGTATCGCTGTTCTGAAAAATGAGTCCAACCTGCTGGAAGAGTTGCCCAGCACGATGGGGATCTTTCAAGAAGTCTTGGTCAATGGTCCAGTCCTTGAAGTGGTACTGACCAGAAGAGAGGGGCAAGAGTCCAACCAGAATTTTAAAAAGGGTAGATTTTCCCGCTCCGTTTGGACCCATCAGGCCAACGGTTTCCCCCTTTTGGATCTGGAGTTGAATATCATGGATTCCAGTCTCCTCGGTGTAGTGGTAATTTCCATCTTGAATGCGAATCATATACTTTCCTTTCTAGCCAAGTAAGATCGTGAAGGTCGTGAGAACTGCCAATTCCAATAGGAAAAAGACGTCTTCCTTCTTCCAGTGGAAGGCTTCTTTGCGCTTTGTATCCATGCCGTAGCCTCGAAGAATCATCGCTTCGTACACTTCTTTTGTATGGTTTTTTGTGGATAGGTACAAGAGACCAAGGAGGGAGCCAAAGAGATTGAGATTCACCTTTTGCCCAACTGTTCTCAGCTGGACGCATTCGATCTGTTGTTGCAAGTGTTTCCCTAAGATATAGCCATATTTGAGTGTGATATCAATGGTTTGCACAAAGGTTTTTGGAACACGTAACTGACGAAGGGCCTCGACCAGTTGCACACTTGTCGTTGTGGCTAGAAAGAGGGAAATATTGAGGACAATCATCCCTGCACGTAGCAAAAAGAGCCCTCCATTTTGAAATCCTTGAAATAAGATGCTAGGTAATATCACAATTGTGGAAATCAGCAGCACCTTGAACAGGACCTTAAAGAGGTGGAGTAGGACCTCTCCAGGAAGCATGGCAATGTGCATTAACAAAAGGATACCAATCAACCACAGTTGGATGGGATGG
>CABKMC010000222.1 GCA_902373455.1 uncultured Streptococcus sp. | reverse complement strand
CTATTGGATAATTACGAAACGTCCACAAATGCCTTTGTAGCGACATTGAAGGACTTTCACATCCAAGCCGATCATGATTCTGTTTATGCAGCGTTAAAAATCTCAACACAGGATGCTATCCATACCTTTGCGCCTCATATTCCTAATTTTCGTACGGAATACAAGAAAAAAGAAGCCTTAGGTTTGCAAGATCCGGTTTTATTTGATGGAGCAAAAGAGTTACTAGAAGAGATTCAAGCACATGGAGGACGTCATTTTTTGGTATCTCATCGAGATCGCCAAGTTTTGACCCTTATTGATCAGACGGGCATTGCTCCCTTCTTTACTGAGATTGTAACAGCAGACGAGGGCTTTCCTCGCAAGCCAGATCCAACCTCGATGCTCTATTTGAAAGAAAAATATGGCATTCAAGATGGTCTGGTCATTGGAGATCGTCCGATCGATATAGAAGCTGGGAAGGCGGCAGGGCTGACAACTTATTTATTTGATACCATGCCCCACTTACACCAGTTTATATTTGAATAGAAAAGGGAAATTATGACAGAGGATAAACAGCAAGAAATTCAAGCGCAAGAATATGATGCCAGTCAGATTCAGGTCTTGGAAGGACTAGAAGCCGTTCGCATGCGTCCGGGGATGTATATTGGATCTACCTCAAAAGAAGGTCTTCATCATCTGGTCTGGGAAATTGTAGATAACTCGATTGACGAAGCCTTAGCCGGTTTTGCTAGCCATATTGAAGTTTTCATTGAAAAAGACAATTCGATCACGGTTGTCGATGATGGTAGGGGAATTCCAGTGGATATCCAAGAAAAGACGGGTCGACCTGCCGTTGAAACTGTCTTTACCGTGCTCCACGCGGGAGGAAAATTCGGCGGAGGTGGCTACAAGGTTTCTGGTGGTCTTCACGGGGTAGGGTCATCTGTTGTCAATGCCCTTTCCACATCCCTCGATGTTCGCGTCTATAAAAACGGCAGTATCCATTACCAAGAGTATCGTCGTGGACAAGTTGTGGATGATTTGAAAGTCATCGGAGAGACAGATCGGACAGGGACAACTGTTCACTTTATTCCAGATCCAGAAATCTTCACGGAAACGACTGAGTATGATTTTGAAAAATTAAACAAACGGATTCAAGAATTAGCCTTTTTAAATCGTGGTTTGCGTATTTCCTTGACGGATAAGCGCGAAGGCTTAGAGCAGGAAAAGCATTACCACTACGAAGGTGGGATCTCTAGTTACGTTGAATATATCAATGAAAATAAAGATGTCATCTTTGAAACACCCATCTATACAGATGGGGAAATGGATGATATTACTGTTGAAGTGGCGATGCAATATACTACGGGCTACCATGAAACCGTCATGAGTTTTGCGAATAACATCCATACCCATGAAGGTGGAACCCACGAGCAGGGCTTCCGTACAGCCCTCACTCGCGTCATCAATGATTACGCCAAGAAAAATAAGCTTTTAAAAGAAAATGAAGACAATTTAACAGGTGAGGATGTTCGGGAAGGTTTAACAGCAGTGATCTCAGTTAAACATCCAAACCCACAGTTTGAAGGACAAACCAAGACAAAGCTTGGAAATTCAGAAGTTGTAAAAATTACCAATCGACTCTTTAGTGATGCCTTTTCTGAT
>CABKMC010000221.1 GCA_902373455.1 uncultured Streptococcus sp. | reverse complement strand
GGCTTCCTGCTGTTTTTTGACGAGATAAATTAGTTGGTTTCATTATCTTTTCCCACCACCCAAAATAAGAGAAGGAGTTGGAAAATACCTAAGGCAAATAAGGCCATGAAACCGTTGCGACTTCCTTTAGCTGTGGCTTGGGTGAAATCCAACTTTTGATTGGCTTGGCTCATGGCAACGATCAAGGAAGCCAGAGTTGTTCCAACAGCACCTGCAAATTGTTGCAAGGTATTAAAGATTGCGTTCGCATCGGGTTGCTCTTCCAGAGAGAGTTGTTTCTGTCCGTTTGTCATGATATTGCCAAAGGCAAGTCCCATACCGGTCATGAAGAGCATGTAAAAGACGAGAATCAAACCATTTGTCAGCTTAAGGCCCAAGAGGGTGAAGTGGAAATGGGCCAGAAGGATGAAAGCAGCACCAAGGAGAATCGGTTTGCGAGCACCCAGTTTATCTAGAATGAGACCGGAGAAGGGAGCAAAACCAGCTCCAATGATGGCTCCTGGAAGTAGCATCAAGGCTGCAAGAGTAGTGCTTGAATGATTGACCAATTGGACATAATTAGGAAGAAGAAAACTCATGGCAAGAGAGCCTAATTGAAAGGTGAAGAAGGCTAGAATATGGCCAGTGAGACGATGATTTTTCAAAATAGAAAGATTGATAATGGGACTCTCTAACTGATTGGACCGCCAGACCAAAAGGACCAGTCCCAAGAACCCGATCACCAGCCAACCAAGCACAGAAAAACTAAAGAAAGCATGGTCAGAGAGACCGTGAATGCCTAGAATCAAGCCTAAAAATGAAGCAATAATGGCGAGAAGGCTCATGATATCAAGCGTTTCTCGCTTGACTGTACTGATTTGTTCAATGGAGCGAAGTCCTGCAACTAGTGAAGCCAGAAGGATCGGGAATTGAACTAAAAAGATGGACCGCCAGCCGAAGCTAGCTGTTAAGAGTCCCCCGACAGTAGGACCAATAGCGGGTGCAATGGCTGTAATCAAGGTCCCCACTCCCATCATGAGACCGATCTTTCGTTTTGGGACTTGTTCTAAAATGATATTAAACATCAGAGGGAGGGCAAAACCAACCCCCATTCCTTGGACCAATCGCCCCAGGACCACAAAGCCAAAATTTGGAGCTAAGAAATCGATAAGAACACCTAAAACAGATAGGAGATTTCCAACTAAAAAGATGGACTTCATTTTAAAGGAACGCTTGAGATAAGCAGATAAGGGGACCACACAGGCAACCACTAGGAGATAGATGGTGGTAACCCACTGGACTGTTGCGGTGTTGATCTCAAATTCCTTCATCAATATTGGAAAGGTGATGTTCATGGCAGTTTCTCCAGCCACCCCGCAAAAGGACAGGATCCCTGTCGCAAAGATCGCGAACAAGACCTTGGCTGAAATTTTTTCTTGTGACATAGACGTCTGATTCCTCCTAAATCTTCCTATAATGCTGTAAAAATGGTCTGAAAATCCATCGTAGCGATCTCATTTCCCGTCAAATCCAATTGCTATGAGTATAGCAGGACCAACGTTAACCTGATTCATCGTTTTGTTAGCTAACAAATAGTATAGAGGAAATGAAGACCCCTGTCAAAGAGTTTTTCAAAAATTATGAAAATTTTAAAAGTATTCTCAAAAGATGATGCTTCTCCAAATGAAAGGGATTGCTCACCAC
>CABKMC010000220.1 GCA_902373455.1 uncultured Streptococcus sp. | reverse complement strand
CCGTGGTAGCTTTGAAGAAAATATTCAAAATCTGATCCAAGAAGTCAAGGCTATGGGAAATGTCATTCTCTTCTTTGATGAAATCCATCAAATCCTTGGTGCAGGTAGCACAGGTGATGGTCAAGGCTCTAAAGGTCTTGCGGATATCATCAAACCTGCTCTTTCACGTGGGGAATTGACAGTCATTGGGGCAACTACTCAAGATGAATACCGTAACACTATCTTGAAGAATGCGGCTCTTGCTCGTCGTTTCAACGAAGTGAAGGTCAATGCTCCATCAGCTGAAGATACTTTCAAGATTCTCCAAGGGATCCGTGATCTTTATGAAAAACACCACAATGTCATCTTGCCAGATGAAGTTTTGAAAGCAGCAGTTGATTATTCGATCCAATACATTCCACAACGTAGCTTGCCTGATAAGGCCATTGACTTGGTCGATGTGACAGCTGCTCACTTGGCAGCCCAACATCCTGTAACAGATGTTCATGCTGTGGAACATGAAATTGAAGAAGAAAAAACCAAACAAGAAGAAGCTGCGGCTAAAGAAGATTACGAAGCAGCTTTGAAAGCAAAAGTTCGTATCGAAGAACTTGAAAAGAAAATTGAAAACCATACAGAAGACCATAAGGTAACTGCAACAATCAACGATGTGGCTGAATCAGTAGAACGGATGACGGGTATCCCAGTGTCACAAATGGGTGCAACTGATATCGAACGTTTGAAAGATATGGGTCACCGTTTGCAAACTAAGGTTATCGGTCAAGACAAGGCTGTTGAAGCAGTGTCACGTGCTATCCGTCGGAACCGTGCAGGATTTGACGAAGGTAACCGTCCAATCGGAAGCTTCCTCTTTGTAGGACCTACTGGTGTTGGTAAAACTGAGTTGGCTAAACAATTGGCTCTTGATATGTTCGGAACCAAAGATGCCATCATCCGTTTGGATATGTCAGAATACAGCGACCGCACAGCCGTTTCTAAATTGATTGGTACAACAGCTGGTTATGTTGGTTACGATGACAACAGCAATACCTTGACAGAACGTGTTCGCCGTAACCCATACTCTATCGTCCTTCTTGACGAAATTGAAAAGGCGGATCCTCAAGTCATCACCCTTCTCCTTCAAGTCTTGGATGATGGTCGTTTGACAGATGGTCAAGGGAACACGGTCAACTTCAAGAACACGGTAATTATCGCCACTTCAAACGCTGGCTTTGGTTACGAAGCTAACTTGACAGAAGATGCGGATAAACCAGAACTCATGGATCGTTTAAAACCTTACTTCCGTCCAGAATTCCTCAACCGTTTCAACGCTGTCATTGAATTCTCACACTTGAGCAAGGAAGACCTTTCTAAGATTGTTGATTTGATGTTGGTAGATGTCAATAAGACTCTTTCTAAGAAAGAAATCGACTTGGCAGTGAGCGATGCAGCTAAAGAATACATGACTGAAGAAGGGTATGATGAAGTGATGGGTGTTCGTCCACTCCGTCGGGTAGTTGAACAACAAATCCGTGACAAAGTCACAGACTTCCACTTGGATAACTTGGATGCCAAACATCTCGAAGCAGACATGGAAGATGGTGTCCTTGTGATCAGAGAAAAAGACACAAAGAAGGAAGAAAACACTGATAAACAAGCAGACTAAGGCGAATTAGTTTGTGAAAAATAGAGACTGCTATCATATAG
>CABKMC010000219.1 GCA_902373455.1 uncultured Streptococcus sp. | reverse complement strand
CTTCCTCTCCTTTCCTTAAAGAAAACTGATATCAGTTAGCTTTAAGCTTGAGTCTTTATACTAGCCACAACAAATCTCAAGAAACGAGGAACGATTATGAATTATCTTATCATCCCCGCCTATCAACCGGATCTGAATCTTGTCAAACTGGTTCGCTTGGTTCACGCTAAGAGCGATCTCCACATCATCGTCATCGACGATGGGAGTGACGCTGACAAGAAAGTGATCTTTGACAAATTAGAGGGTCTTGCGACAGTTCTGACTCATGAGCACAACCAAGGAAAAGGACAAGCACTCAAGACTGCTTATGCCTACATCCTAGAAAGAGGCACCTATGGAAGCATTGTTACAGCTGATGCAGACGGTCAGCACAAAATTTGGGATATTTTCAGGGTTGTTAACCAATCTCAAGAGCATCCTGGAACACTTATTCTAGGAGCCCGCGCCTTCTCTGGAAAAGTTCCTTTGCGTTCTGCTTTCGGAAATAAATTGACTCGTTTCTTGTTTAAGCAACAAACAGGGGTGGCGGTCAGCGATACCCAAACGGGCTTACGGGCTTTCACTACGAATCTCTTGCCTTTCATGCTTGAGGTTGACGGTCAGCGTTATGAATATGAAATGAATGTTCTCCTCGCAGCAAGCAAGTCCTTCCCCATCGTGGAAGTTCCCATCGAGACGGTCTACATCAATGACAACGAAGGCTCCCACTTCCGACCTATTCGAGATGGCCTCATGATCTACAAGGACATGTTCAAGTTTGCCCTCTCCTCTCTGAGTAGTTTTATCGTTGACTATCTGGTCTACGCCTTCTTCCTTTTCGTGATGATGGCCGTGCCCATTAGTCTACGTATTCTCCTAGCGAATGGGATCGCTCGTGTGACGAGTTCCATCTTTAACTACTCAACCAATAAGCACCTGGTCTTTAAGAATAAAGACAGCGTCGCTAAAACTGGAAGTGGTTACTTCGGTCTAGCTCTTGGCCTCTTTATTCTCGATACGCTCTTGATTCGACTCTTCTATACTGCTTTCGGGCTCAATCTCCTGATCAGTAAGATTGTCGTCGGCTTCCTCCTCTTTCTGGTCTCATGGGTGATCCAGAAAAAAGTGATCTTCAAAGAAAGGACTGCTCCCCACCATGAAATTCTTTAAAAAATCCTACACCTATGCTGCCTGCTTTGGCCTTCTTTTGACCAGCAGTTTTAGCTACTCTATGCTCAAGACCTTTGTCTTATCCGATGCCATCCAAACCGTAAAAGCTACGACTACGGACACCAAGGCAGCCAAAAAAGCAGCTGCATCGGCTACAACGACTGATACTAGCTATTCAGATGACAATATCCAGGTAAGCCTAACAGAAAAAACGGTTGAAAATACCCAGGTTTACATTGCAGATATCACAGTCAGCTCATCTGACTACCTCAAAACAGCCTTTGCACAAAATACTTACGGAACCAACGTGACGGCTAAGACCTCTGTCACAGCTGCCAACAACAGTGCCATTCTAGCAGTGAATGGTGACTATTACGGGGCTAACAGTACAGGATACGTCATCCGAAATGGAGTGGTCTACCGTGATACCGTTCGGGAAGATTCAAGCAATGGTGACCTAGCCATTTACAAGGATGGATCCTTCAAAATTATCTATGAAGATGAGATCTCAGCGGATCAATTGGTCAAAGACGGGGTCGTCAATCTCCT
>CABKMC010000218.1 GCA_902373455.1 uncultured Streptococcus sp. | reverse complement strand
ACGTTGAGCTGGAAGAAAAGATGGGGTAAGGAATTTTTCAAAACTGATCCATAACAAAAAAATAAGAAAACGAAAATCTATCCGTTTTCGCTTATAAAGGAGAAACTATGGGATTATTAAGTGGTTTGATGGGCAATGCCTCTCAAAAGAATGTTGATAAAGTAGAAAGAGATCTGGAAGATATCTTGGTGCCGGGAGAGCAAGTCACACTTGCTTTTAGCTTGATTCGTGATTTAATCGTCTTTACAGAGTTTCGTTTGATCTTGGTGGATAAGCAAGGAGTAACAGGAAAGAAAACTTCCTACAAATCCCTTCCTTATCGCTCCATCTCTCGATTTTCAGTAGAAACTTCCGGTCATTTTGATTTGGATGCTGAATTAAAAATCTGGGTCTCTTCAGCAGTGGAACCTTCAGAAGTTTTACAATTCAAGAGTGACAACAGTGTCATTGAAATCCAGCAAGCATTAGCCAGTGCGGTCTTTAAATAAAAAATCATGTTGATAGAGAACAGTTGAGAAAGGAGACGGAATGTTTATCGATAAACAATTGGGTCAAGATCGGAAATGGATCAATATCGACTCGGATTTGATTGCTGAAAATTCATATCTTTATAAAAAATACGATATTGACAAAGAAACCATTGAGTACGCGATGGATAAGAACGAACGTGCCCATATGGATTACAATCGAGAAAACGGAACGATCACCTTTATCTACAATGTATTGGATTTAGAAAAGGACAAGGAATACTACGAAACCATCCCCATGACCTTTATCGTTCAAGATACGCGACTCGTGACCATCAGTAACCAGGACAATGCCTATATCATTGAACAAATGGTTCGTTATTTGGAAAGCCATGAGGAGCTGTCGATCTATAAGTTGCTTTTTGCAGGTCTTGAAATGATCAGTAATGCTTATTATCCGATTATTGATCGCTTAGATAAGCACAAAGATGAACTCAATCGTTTGCTTCGAAAGACAACGACGACAAAGAATCTTTATGCCCTGTCTGACCTTGAGACCGGTATGGTGTATCTGGTCGCGGCAGCCAAGCAAAATCGGATGTTGCTAGAACATATCAAAGCACATGTCATTTATCGCAGGATGAATGATGTTGAAAAAGAGCAGTTTGATGATGCCATGATCGAAGCGCGTCAGTTGGTTTCAATGACCGAGTTGATTTCCAATGTCTTACAGCAGTTGTCTGGATCATACAACAATATCCTAAACAACAACTTGAATGACAACTTGACAACCCTAACCATCTTTGAAGCCTTGTTGGCGGTCTTAGCCGTTATCACCGGTTTCTTTGGAATGAATATCCCTCTTCCGATGACAGAGGATCCCAATGCTTGGATCTATGTATCCCTATGTAGCTTTATATTATGGCTCATTTTGGCAAAGGTCATGCGGTGGATTGTGAAAAAAAGATAAAAAAAAGAGGCTTGGAGAAATCCGAGCCTCTTCGTATCTAGAATAATCTGAGAAATAGGAACCATCTAGACACCTGCCCTCCTCTCCAAAGAAGGGGCAGTGTGAATAGTTCATCGACTGTACAAAATCTTCTTGGAAATAGTAGGAGTAGATTTAATAGTACTGAGTGGTTCTAAATAAATCAGAACTTAGAATAAATCGTTGAATCAGATAAAATGATCCTATTTCTTTATACAGAAATATTTTAGATACTAACTGTATTATACATATTCTG
>CABKMC010000217.1 GCA_902373455.1 uncultured Streptococcus sp. | reverse complement strand
AAATGGTTGTCTGATCATCATTTTATCTACACGATTGAAAAAAATCGTGAAAAAATAACGATTCTCGTTAATCTCGGTGATCAGGACATGACCTATCAACATCCGAGCGATAGTCAACTGCTATTTGCCTATCCTCATGCAAATCTCCAAACGCCTATTCCTAAAGGAAAGGAACTTTCTATTTCCGCCCATGGTTGGCTCCTTCTCCGAGAAACTGAATAAACAAAATAAGGTCACCACAATGTGGGACCTTATTTTTATTCTTCTGTTTCCACAAAGCGTCCAATGATATGAACGTTTTCTGAAATGGTGATAAAAGCCTGAGGATCAGCTTTTTTCATAATATATTTGAATTCATTAAACTCTGCACGCGTAATAACTGTCAGCAGGACCGCTTTTTCTTGATGGTTATAGGTTCCTTCTGCATTGTGGATAATGGTCGCTCCCCGATGCAATTTTTTATGAATCTTTTCAATAATAGCATCTGGCTGGCTCGTTACAATCATGGCCTGCATCCGTTTTTGCTTGGTAAAGACAGCATCCGTTACTCGACTCGATACGAAGATGGTAATCATAGAGTAAAGAGCATACTTCCAACCAAAGGTCAAACCTGCAATCAACATAATGGTCCCATTGACCAAAAAGGAGATGCTGCCAACATTCTTTCCTGTCCGTTTTCGAATCGTCAAACTGACAATATCCGTTCCTCCACTAGAAATATTATTCCGAAGGGCAAAACCAATCCCTGTCCCCATGACAACCCCACCAAACAAGGCATTCATGATCGGATCGTTGGTTAAAGTAACCACTGGTACGAACTGAATAAAGAGGGAACTCATCGAAACTGTAATAAAGGTAAAGATGGTAAATTTATGTCCAATTTGATACCAAGCCACAATCATCAAAGGGATATTGATGGCATAAAAGGTCAACGAAACCGGAATCGTAAAGCCGATAAAACGTTGACTCAAGACAGATAAAATCTGAGCTAGCCCTGTTGCACCACTGGAGTAGACATGGCCTGGTTGAAAGAAGAAGTTGACAGCAATTGCTGATAGAAATCCATACAGCAAGGAAGCTGACACTTTTTCATCGTATTTCTCACGGGAGATGCTCTTCAGCACGCGCAATAATTTAATGTTATAAGCTAGTCGCCACACATGATAGCGAAATAGCTTATGAAAGCGAGTTTTTTTCATTTTCAATCCATCGATTAGAAGAAAAGGAGAATCTTAAAGCAACTAATTCCCAGACTTTCCTTTTTCTCTCTTGTCCTATTCTTGCTCTGCCACTTCTACTTGAAGGTTTAACTCATCCAATTGTTTCTCAGAAACGACAGAAGGAGCTTGTGTCATTGGATCTGTCGCCTTGTTATTCTTAGGAAAGGCAATGACTTCCCGAATATTGTCTTCACCTGCAAGAAGCATTACGAAGCGGTCCAAGCCAATCGCCAATCCTCCATGTGGTGGGAAACCGTAATCCATTGCTTCCAACAAGAATCCAAATTGTTCATTAGCAGCTTCTTTTGTAAATCCAAGCGCCTTGAACATCCGTTCTTGTAAATCTTTATGATTAATCCGCAGGCTTCCTCCACCTAATTCATAGCCATTTAAGACGATATCATAGGCAATCGCCCGAACTTTTGAAAGATCGCCTTCCAATTCATGCTCTGTTTCAGCTTGTGGAAGTGTAAATGGATGGTGAGCAGACATATAACGGCCTTCTTCTTCAGACCATTCAAACATTGGCCAATCCACTACCCAAAGGAAGTTGAAT
>CABKMC010000216.1 GCA_902373455.1 uncultured Streptococcus sp. | reverse complement strand
AAGCTGTCGTCTTTTTCACCTCAAAAGAAGCACTCGTTTGACTAGAAGAAGAATCTGATTTCTTGCTCGCACCTTGCTGCGAACAAGCCACCAATAAGACCACACTGAAAAGACTCACAAGAATAGCACCAACTTTTTTCATTTAAAATTCCCCATACATTTTTTTAGTTTAAAGCCCTCTCATTGTAACGTATTTTCAAACATTTGACAAGCTCTACTTCCTATTTCTGATCAAAAAAAGACCGGGATAATACATCCCAATCTCTCTTTGGATACTACTCTCAGTGAGCCAGCATTTCCTGTGCAACTTCTAAACCAGATAAGTTGGAAGGATAATAAGTTGGCCAATTTTCCAACTCATCATAAAGCGCCTCTTGACTCTTTCCTCCATGGAAAATGTGGAAGTGAGCTGCCTTTACCGGAGTGATTTCATGGTCACTAAATTGAACATATTTGAAGTCTCCCGCATCGCTCTCCTTGGCTTCAAAGAGATAACGAACACCACGATTCCCCTTTTTATAAGTCAAAATGTGCTTACCTACGTATTTATAGGTATATTTCTTAGAAGATCCTTTTTGATAAAACTCCATTGAATCCTTATCAATCTTAATCCGATCAATATCTGTTTGGTAACCCTTGGTATAATATTCCTTATACTCAGCAGCAGTCATGGTTGGGTTTAGTTTTGCCTTATAATCAAAGACCTGATCCAAAGTTCCATCTTGCAAGTATGGATAAACCGATTTCCAATCACCCGCGTAATTTTCTAAGCTACGATCCTTCACTTGACTATCCTCGAAATAGCCCTTTTGAACCGTCTTAGTTTCTTCCTCATGTTCCGGTTGAATATCCTTACCAGCTTGTGACGTTGTTTTCTCTAGCGCCTTCAGATTCTCCTTCATGACAGAAACGTAGTCTTCGCCATCTTTCATTTCTTGATCCGTCAGGCTTTCCAAAGGATTTAAGACAGCCAACTCAACACCAGCTTCAGAAGACAAGGTTTTCGCCAAGGACTTAGAAGCATTTTCTTCAAAGTAAATCACCTTGATCTCATTTTTCTTGATATACTCTGTCAATTCACGCAATCGTGCAGCAGAAGGTTCGCTATCAGGTGAAATCCCTGAAATGGCCACTTGGTTTAAGCCATAATCCAAGGCCAAGTAACGGAAAGCCGCGTGTTGGGTCACAAAATTCTTTTGCTTAGCATCTTTCAAGCCATCCTGATAAGCTTGATCCAAAGCCTGTAATTTCTTCAAATAAGCTTGCGCATTTTTCTCAAACGTCTTTTTCTTATCTGGATAAGCTGCGACCAACTGATCGCGAATCGACTCTACCATCTTCATGGCACGATGTGGAGAGAGCCAAAGGTGAGGATCATATTCATGATGGTGTTCTTCGCCCCCTTCGTGTTCATGTTCCTCTTCCAATCCAGGAAGCAAGACCATGCCCTTGGTGGCATCGATCACTTTGGTTTTCTTATCCTTCATTGATTTCAAAAGATTTGGAACCCACGTTTCCATGTTTTCATTCTCATAGACGAAAACATCCGAATCTTGAATCATAGCCCGCCCCTTAGCAGACAATTCATATTCATGAGGCTCTGATCCCGCTCCAATGAGCAGATCTACCGTTCCTTCATCTCCGACAATATTTTTTGTAAAATCATAAACAGGATAAAAAGTGGTCATCACTTTTAATTTTCCATTTTGACTCTGACTTTTACCACAAGCAGTCAAGATAAGGGCAAAAGCCACCAACAACATTAACCCTATTTTTTTAAATTTCATATT
>CABKMC010000215.1 GCA_902373455.1 uncultured Streptococcus sp. | reverse complement strand
AAACTATACTGATGGAAATAGAGATAGACTACCGACAAGAGCAAGCCCAAGCCGATGATGCAGTTGGTTCGTTTGGAAATAACGATCTTCTGCTTCATCGCTTGATAAGCTAGGACTAGCATAAAGAATGAAAACAGCCAAGAAAAACGGAAGAAGAAACCAGCTGGGTTTTGTCCCATATGCCATATCTTACTGACAAATTCATTGACAAAGGAAATCAGGAAAATGAGGGTAACAATCCCTGCAGCCCATTTTTTGGCTTTTCCAACTTTTTGCGATAGGAAATAAAAGATAAAACCAAGAAAGCCGAGCGCTCCAATATAAATATTGGGAAGGTTGGGACCCGCTGACCACCCTGATGTCGTATCAAAGCCACCAACAACCAACTTAGAAAGAATATCTAAAGGGTTAATTTGGAAGGCAAATGAGAAGGTCATGCCTCCTCCAACTTGCCCCTTACTTTCAATCAGGTTGAAAAATACAGGCAAGAGCAAGACTGAGGCTGTCGCAATCCCAATAATCGAATAGATCACTGCTTGTAGTAAAGGGATACTAAAGTTTTTAATCTTTGCCTTTAGATCTCCCTCAATCAGCAATCTTGGTGATACATAGTAGCAGGCATACAGAGCGATGAAAATGGAGATCATATAGCCCATGTAAAACTGAAGCAAGACCGTCAATCCCAGAGCAAAAGCATAGCGATAAGGAGATTTCCCATCTAATAATTCTTCCAAATACACAATCACAATTGGCAGCATGATCATGGCATCATAGAAGATGACGTTCATCTGATAGGAAACCAACATCCCTGACAAGGCATAGGCTGTCGAGAATAATGGAACCAACCATTTTCTAGATTCTAATCCTTTGTAGCGCTTGATTAAAAGGAAAGCAAAGGATAGACCGATTGCCCCGTAGCGGAGCCAAATGGTTAAAAATACTGCTGCTCCAAAATATTTGAGGGGAGCTAGAATGTAGATGATGTTAAAGGGGCTCATTAAATAGTAGCCAAGCACACCGATCATATCTCCACCAAGAGATTTGGTGAAAGAATAACTCAAACTAGATAGATCCCCCGTCAGGATGGCATTTTTTAGCAAGCCAAAGAAACTGATATATTGCTGTCCAAAGTCAACAGCCATCAGACTCTTACTCCCAAAAGGATACATTCCTATAAAAGCCCACACAACCAGCATAATGGTCATTGGGAGCAGGGCACTTGCAGCATAGAGAACTTTCTTTGGATGCTTTTTCCAAAACTCTTGCCAACGCATGAACCAGATTAACATGTTTTCTCCTATCTTCTTTAGCCGATATGATTTTTCTTCGCTTGTTCGATATTGGTCTCTTCAATGATGAAATGAGGACGACGCTTCACTTCGTAATAGATCTTGCCAATATACTCTCCAAGAATCCCGATGAAGATGAGTTGAACTCCACTAAATAATATAATAGCCGCAATCGTTGTGAAATAACCACTCACATAATTCCCAGCAGCGAAGATATATTTCATCAACTCAAAAACTAGATATAAAAGAGCCAGCCCTAAACAGATGAAACCGAATTGAATACAAACACGGAGAGGACGATCGTTAAAAGAAATAATTCCTTGAATGGCATAATTCATAGATTTCTTAAAACCAAACTTGCTCTTTCCAGCCTTACGGGTTTCATTCTTATAAGGAATTACTTTCTCTTTGAAACCAATCCATTCATACAAACCTTTATTAAAACGATTGTACTCTGGCATTGACACAAAGGCTTCCATCGCTTTTCGGCTAAGCAGTCTTAATTCCGATTT
>CABKMC010000214.1 GCA_902373455.1 uncultured Streptococcus sp. | reverse complement strand
TTTAAAATAGTTAGTCCACATTCTAAGCATTTTCAAGTTTGAAAATGCTTTTCATTTTAACTAATCTGTTGCTGAGCTGTCTGCATCTTGTAGTAAACACCTTGCGCTTGCATTAGCTCTTCATGAGTACCATGCTCAACAATATCGCCATCTACCATTACAAGGATCATATCAGCATTTTGAATGGTCGATAAGCGGTGAGCAATGATAAAGCTGGTCCGTCCTTTCATGAGTTGATTAAAGGCATCTTGAATCAAGACCTCAGTCCGAGTATCGATGGAGGATGTCGCCTCATCCAAGATCAAAATCTTAGGAACTGAAAGGAAAACCCGCGCAATCGTTAAGAGTTGGCGTTGACCTTGGGACAAAGACTCTCCAGCATCTGAAAGATAGGTATCGTACCCTTGTGGCAACTGCCGAATGAAGAAATCTGCATTGGCTGCTTTGGCTGCTTCTATGACTTCTTCTCTAGTTGCATCTGGACGAGAAAAGGCGATATTTTCATGAATCTTCCCGACCTTGAGCCAAGTTTCTTGCAGAACCATACCAAACTGTTGGCGGTAAGAAGCACGGGTGTAGTCCGTAATTGGCACCCCATCAATCGTGATCTCTCCAGAATTAACAGGGTAGAAACGCATGAGTAGATTAATTAAGGTCGACTTTCCTGCTCCTGTAGGCCCTACAATGGCCACTTTACTGGCAGCTGGAACCTGAATGGTTAGATCTTTGATCAAGGTCCGACCCAAATCATAGCCAAATGTGACGTGTTCAAAACCAATCGCACCTTTAACATCCAGACTTTCCAGAACCCGTTGCCCCGTCTCTTCGACCTCAGCTTGATCCAAGACGCTGTACAAGCGCTCTGCGCAGGCAAGGGCACTTTGGAGTTCTGACAAGACAGAGGAGATATCATTAAAGGGCTTGGTGTATTGGTTGACATAATTGAGGAAGGTCACCAATTGACCGACAGTAAAGTGAGATCCCGAAATAATGCGTACAGCACCAAATCCAGCCACTACTGCATAAATCAAGGCATTCACAAAGCGAGTGGCAGGGTTGACAGTTGAAGAATAAAAGACGGCGGATTGGGAATAGTTGGCATAGCTTTCATTCGTCCCTTTAAAGGCCTTACGGAATTGATCCTGAGCATTAAAGGACTGGATCAAACTTTCCTGGGTCAATGACTCTTCGATCAACTGAGTTTGAAGACCACGCGCCGTGGTCTGCTTTTGGAAAAGCGTATAAGAACGTTTGGCAATAAAACGAGCAATCAAGAGAGACAATGGGGTCAATACCAGAACCGCTACCATCATAAAAAAATCCAATTCTGCCATGGTCACGATGGTGACAAGAATGGTTAAGAGGCCAACAAAGAACTGGTTAAAAACCATCAGAAGACCACTATTGAGTTGCTCTACATCGGTCGTGAGGCGACTGACGAAATCCCCACTCCCTTGCTTATCTAGATAAGACAAGGGCAATCGGTGTACTTTTTCCATCACTTCTGCTCTTAGGCTTTGGCTAAAACGATAGACCAATTGATTGTATAACAAGGGATTGATCCATTGGATCAAGGTATTGGCCACAATGACCAGAACCATTTGGATCAAAACGGGCAATAAGACTGTCATCCCTTGAGGATTGATGACCAGGTCAACCGCATGTCCAATCAAGATCGGTAACCAAACCGTTAAGGCGACTTGAGCAATGGCTCCGATACTGGCTAGAATCAGGAGACCGGGATGGTGAGCAAAATCTCTAAACAGACGTTTTAAATAACTAGAACGTTTTTGACTCATGCTTCCTC
>CABKMC010000213.1 GCA_902373455.1 uncultured Streptococcus sp. | reverse complement strand
GATTTATTGTAACGATTATGTACAAATTCTTTTAATGGTAACATTTTTATGTCTCCTGATATTGTCTTATTTCTTTAATTCTACCAAATTTTCATTAATTCGGCGATAAATTGTAGTCAAGTCAAGCAAAGTTTCTTCGACAGCAGGAGTCAATTGATCCTCTGTCATCCGCCATGACCAGTTACCACCAAGAGTTGATGGGAAGTTCATCCGAGCTGAACCATCCAATTCGAGCAAGTCTTGCATAGTAGCAATCGCCATGAAGCTGACGGAAGCAAAGACTGTACGAAGCATCGCATGCGGTACAGATTCGTACTCTTTCCGGTTAGTATAACGGGCAAGGTACTCACGAGTTGGATCGTCGATTTCATTGCGGTACCATCCAAGAACTGTGTTGTTATCATGTGTTCCTGTATACATCACAGAATTGTTTGGTGCCAAGTGAGGGCTATCGATACTTTCATCGTCCGGATTGAAGGCAAATTGAAGAATCTTCATTCCTGGGAAGCCAGTGCTTTCACGAAGTTCGATGACTTCATCTGTCATAAAGCCAAGGTCCTCAGCGATGATGTTCAAATCACCGAGCTCTTCCTTCACAGCTGCAAAGAGTTTGTAGCCAGGACCTTTAACCCATTTACCTGGTGCTGCTGTATCTGATCCAGCAGGGATTTCCCAGTAAGACTCAAAACCACGGAAGTGGTCGATCCGCACGATGTCGTAGATCTTGAAGCTTTCACGCAAGCGTTCAATCCACCATTGGTAGCCATCTTTGTCCATTGCTTCCCAGTCATAGATTGGGTTCCCCCAAAGTTGACCAGTTGCTGAGAATTCATCTGGCGGGCATCCTGCGATGCAAGTCGCTTTCCCGTTTTTATCTGTTTTGAAGAGATGAGGGTTCGCCCACATGTCACTTGAATCTTCCGCTACATAGATTGGCATATCTCCGACGATTTCAATGTGATGGTCATTGGCATAAGCTTTCAAGGCCAACCATTGTTGGAAGAAGAAGAATTGAGTCACACGATGGTAAGTCAATTGATCCGCCAATTTTTCACGGTATTGAGCCAAAGCTTTTGGTTCACGTGCACGAATAGCTGCATCTGGCCATTCTGTCCAAGCTTTCAAATCAAAGTGTTCTTTAATAGCCATGTATTCTGCGAAGAGCTCCAACCAAGAAGCATTGGCTTCGCAAAAAGCTTGGAATTCTTTTTGATCACTTGATTTTAAGAAATTTACAACTGCTTTTTCAAGCAAGGGACGACGTTGTTCGAAAACCTTTGCATAATCCACTTGAGTAGGATCTTGACCAAAGTCCACTCCTTTAAGATCTGCTTCTCCATAACTAGTTGTACCAAGCGGCAAGATTTGCCAGTAACGTTGCTTGGTCCGAACGAGGAAATCAACAAAATCATATGCTGATTGTCCGAATGATCCGATTCCGTATTGTCCAGGAAGGGAAGAAATGTGCATCAAAACACCACTTTGACGTTTTTTCATGGGTTACCACCTCTTTTTATTACTTTGAAGCCTGCGATTCGGTGCACGGTATGGGTATCGTTGCAGAGTCGTATCCAGCTCTCAAGCGGCTCTACTCTTTGTTAAAATCGAACAGGCGCAACTCAGTTTACGCAATTTTTGCGAAAACGTTTGCGTACCATGTCATTATAAACTTTTTCCATATTTTCTGCAAGGGGTTTCTTAAAAACTTTTTAACTTTTTTCAGAATGTCCTCACCCCCCTAGTGTATTCTTTCCTTTGCCTAATGTCAACAAATTTAATGTATTTTATAGAAGAAAGTTCGGAATTAAAATATT
>CABKMC010000212.1 GCA_902373455.1 uncultured Streptococcus sp. | reverse complement strand
AGACGGTGCGATTGCTGGCCAAGAAGTTTATAAATATAAGGACAATAATTTATTTAACATCACGACTCCAAATATTTTTACATTTTCAGAAAACAAACCCAGCTAGCATCGCCAGCTGAGTCTTACCTCTCCTCTATTATATCAAACATAGGTCCGTTTGTAACTAGCAAAGAATTCTTTTGTCCGTTCTTCTTTTGGATGTTGCATGATTTCCTCTGGTGTTCCAGATTCAATAATCCGTCCTTTATCCAAAAATAAGACCTTATCTGCTACTTGCGCTACAAAAGACATATCATGACTGACCAGTACCATGGTTTGTCCTGATTTTGCTGCATTGGCAATGGATTTTTCAACTTCTCCAACCAATTCTGGATCCAAGGCTGAAGTCGGTTCATCCAACAAAAGAACTTCTGGTTTCATAGCCAAGGCACGGGCCAAAGCCACCCGTTGTTTTTGTCCACCTGAGAGGTGACGAGGATAGTGATTTTCACGATCCGATAAACCGACTTTTGCCAGTTCTTCTCGAGCAATTTTCGTTGCTTCTTGATCGGATAAGCCCTTCACAACAACGAGCCCTTCTTTCACATTTTCAAGGGCTGTTTTTCTACCAAACAAATTAAACTGTTGGAACACCATGGCCAATTTTCTTCTTAAGGTTAAGATTTGATCTTGAGTAATGTGCTCAAAATCAACTTCGAAATCATCAATCTTAATTCTACCACTATCTGGTGCTTCCAAATAGTTTAAACTGCGTAAGAAGGTTGATTTACCAGCTCCCGAAGACCCGATTAGGGCCACGACTTCCCCTTTTTGAATTTCTAAACTTAGATTATTTAAAACCTTTTGACCTGAAAATGTCTTTGATAATTCTGAAATATAAATCATTAGATCCGGACCTCCTGATCTGGTAAATCAATTGCTACGGGAGTCTCAATATCCAGTCGACGTTCAATGTGACGGCCTAGTATTTCAATGAGAATGTTCACAATCCAGTAAACAATCGATACCGTGATAAAGCGTTCAAAGTACTTCAAATCGCTCCCCCCAATAATCCGTGCTTGGGCAAAAATTTCAACCACACTGGCACTAAAGGCTAGCGAGGTCCCCTTGGTCAAGCCAATGAGAGAATTGATTAAGGTTGGAGTTGCAACGACTGCTGCATTGGGAATAATAATCCGGCGATAAACTTGACGGTTGGTCATTCCAAGACTACGCGCTGCCTCAATTTCACCAGGATCCACTGATAAAATGGCTGCCCGGATGGTTTCACTCGCATACGCTGCCTCATTAAAGGCAAGAGCCACAATTGCAAACAGCTCAGCTGGAATGGCATTAATATTAAAAGCTGTTCCATAAGACTGATTGATCGCTTTTAAAATAAGAGGAATCCCATAATAGGTCAACATCAACTGAACCAACAAAGGAGTCCCCCGTAAAAAACTGACAAAAACAGCTTGAATCGGGTAAAGAATTCGTACACGATTAATTTTGACCAGAGCAAAAATCATGGCAAAAATAATTCCAAAAAATGCGCCTCCTAGGGCTAATAAAATCGTTACAGGCAATTTTCCTATGACAGCCGGAAATGCATCCAATACGGCTCTCAAACTAAACAGCTTGCTATCTGGAACGTGTTTTAAAAAGTCGGCATACCAGTTGGCTGTTAATAGATTAGTTGTAAACATTCTTGTTACTTCCTTTCTCGAACATAAACATTCTATCACATTCACTATCGGAATTCCAAAAATTGCTACAGAAATAGAAAAATGATAGACTACTCAAATTTAGTCTATCATAATTTTAGACAAGTTCCTAATAG
>CABKMC010000211.1 GCA_902373455.1 uncultured Streptococcus sp. | reverse complement strand
CGCCCGCCGGATTGCTGCCTATCAGCTATCTGATTTGTTGGCAGATCAAGACAATGTTCATTTTTCAGAAGAATTTCGAAATTTGGCTCATGATCTGACTCATCCAGAAGATTACCTACTCCCTCCGATGACAATCCAAGCAATCCTAAGGGATTATCAAGAGATCGGGGTCAAATGGTTCTCTATGCTAAATCATTATGGTTTTGGTGGTATTTTAGCGGATGATATGGGGCTTGGGAAAACCCTGCAGACCATTTCCTTTTTGACCAGTGTTGCAAAAAAAGAAACCAAAATCTTGATTCTAGCTCCGTCTAGTCTCATCTACAACTGGAAACAAGAATTTTCAAAATTTGCTCCTCAGATGGAAGTGGCAGTCGTCTACGGCCTCAAGCAACATCGCGATGAACTCATTGCAACCAATCCTCAGGTAGTCATTACGAGTTACGCCTCTTTCCGTCAGGATGTGGAGGAATACCAGAAAAATCAATATGAATACCTAATTCTAGATGAAGCTCAGGTCATGAAAAATGCCCAAACCAAGATTGCTCAACACTTACGTGGATTTGAGGTGCCGCATATATTTGCGCTATCTGGGACACCGATTGAAAACCATGTAGGAGAGCTTTGGTCCATTTTCCAAATTGTTCTTCCTGGTCTGTTTCCAGCTAAAAAAGAATTTCAAAAGTTGAGTCCTGAGACCATTGCGCGATTTGTCAAACCTTTTGTCCTGAGACGGAAAAAAGATGAAGTGCTCCAAGAATTACCGGACTTGATTGAAACAACCTATCACAATGAGCTGGACGAAAGCCAAAAAACGATCTATTTGGCCCAATTAAAGCAAATTCAAGATCGGGTTCGAAGTTCTAGTGAGGAAGAATTAAATAGGAGTAAGGTTGAAATTCTCTCAGGTCTCATGCGCCTTCGTCAAATCTGTGATACTCCAGCCCTCTTTATGGAAGACTATCAAGGAGATAGTGGGAAATTGGAGAGTCTTCGAGATCTTTTGGGTCAAATCAAGGATGGTGACCATCGAGTTTTGATTTTCTCCCAATTCAGAGGTATGTTGGATATCCTAGAGCAAGAGATTGATCAGCTCGGCATGACTTCCTTTAAAATCACGGGTTCCACCCCGGCTAAAGATCGTCAAGAAATGACCAATGCCTTTAATGCTGGAGAGCGCCATGCTTTCCTCATTTCTTTGAAGGCCGGAGGAGTCGGATTGAACCTCACTGGAGCTGATACCGTCATCTTAGTCGATTTGTGGTGGAATCCTGCAGTGGAAGACCAGGCTATTGGCCGTGCCCATCGAATGGGTCAGGAACAAAATGTTGAAGTTTACCGCATGATCACCCGTGGAACGATTGAAGAAAAAATCCAGGAACTCCAAGCATCTAAAAGACACTTGGTCTCAACGATTTTAGATGGAACGGAAACACGATCTAGTTTATCTGTTGAAGAAATTCGTGAGATTCTTGGAATTCAATCAGAATAGCTTGAAAAATTCTGTGAATAGTTTATAATTAAAGGAGTGTCGAAAGGAAGAAAGCATGACAGAAAAATATTTTCCTCAAGTAGGGGATAATGAGTTGATGTTAACAGAGATGCCCCACATGAACCTGTATGATGAAACAGACTTGATTAGTAACATTACAGGCGATTATGTAGATAAAAATTATTTGGAATGGCAACCAATTGCTGAAAATACCAAACCCAAGCATCCCTATCATCAACCATTAGAAGAGCCCCTACCAAAAAGACGGCCAGTAAGAAAACCTGATTTTAAAGAACCGATTGATAAAAAAAGTCCTGCCAATCGTTATGC
>CABKMC010000210.1 GCA_902373455.1 uncultured Streptococcus sp. | reverse complement strand
AGAAATAAAAATGGAAAATCAAACCTTAATGCAATATTTTGAGTGGTATTTGCCCGCTGATGGGAACCACTGGTCGCGTCTTGCTGAAGATGCGCAACACTTAGCAGACTTGGGTATTCGCAAGGTCTGGATGCCGCCTGCCTTTAAAGCTACTTCTAACAATGACGTTGGGTACGGAGTCTATGACCTCTTTGATTTGGGCGAGTTCGATCAAAAAGGAACGGTTCGCACCAAATATGGCTTCAAAGACGATTATCTTCAAGCCATTCAAGCCCTCAAAGATGCAGGGATTCAACCAATGGCCGATGTCGTTCTCAACCATAAAGCTGCTGCCGATGGCTTAGAGGAATTCGAGGTCGTTGAGGTGGATCCAATGGATCGAAACAAGGTCCTCACTGAGCCCTTCACCATTCAAGGATGGACCAAATTCACCTTTGATGGCCGAAATGGCGCCTATAATGACTTCCACTGGCATTGGTACCATTTCACCGGTACGGACTACGATGCTTCTCGTAATAAGAATGGAATCTACCAAATCCAAGGGGACAACAAAGGTTGGGCTCATGGAGATCTGGTTGACAAGGAAAACGGAAACTACGATTACCTCATGTACGCCGATATCGATTTCAAACATCCCGAGGTTGTAGAAAATCTCGATCAATGGGCTGAATGGTTTATCGAAACGACAGGGGTTGAGGGATTCCGTCTGGATGCAGTCAAACACATTGACTCCTTCTTTATGAAGAATTTCATCCACAATATTACCAAAAAATATGGTGAAGATTTCTACGTCTTTGGTGAATTTTGGAATGGGGACACAGAAACCAACGATGAGTACTTGGAAAGCATTGATTACCTGTATGACCTGGTCGACGTAGCCCTCCACCAAAATCTCTTCAGAGCTAGTCAAGAAGGTGAAAATTTCGACCTTCGAACTATTTTTGATGGAACACTGGCGCTTAATCATCCTGAAGAAGCCGTAACCTTTGTGGACAACCATGATACCCAACGAGGGCAAGCCTTGGAATCTACCATTGAAGAATGGTTTAAGCCTGCAGCCTATGCCTTGATCTTACTTCGTGAAGCTGGTTTGCCTTGTGTCTTCTATGGAGACTACTACGGGATCGAGGGCGAATTTGCGCAAGAAAGTTTCCAAGAGGTTCTCGATCGCCTCTTATGGGTTCGTAAAGATCTGGCCTATGGGGAACAAACGGACTACTTCGATGATCCTAATTGCATCGGTTGGACACGTTCAGGTACAGAAGAATCAGCACCAATCGCCTGCTTAGTTTCGAATAACCAAGCCGCTACAAAAGTCATAGAGATCGGCTCATCCTACGCAGGCCTCACCTACTATGATGTCCTAGAAAATTGTAGCGAAACCGTCCAAGTCCAAGAAGACGGTACTGCCGAATTCCCAGTGGCAGAACGCTCCGTCAGTGTCTGGGTAGCCCAAGATACAGAGGGCCAATAACCTTTATATATGATTTTCTCCTAGGATCTACATTTTCCTAGGAGAATTTTTTCCTGTAAAAATTTTATAGGAAATACAGCTTCATTTTAGCACTATAAGAAAACGCTGTCAATGGGTATCACATCTATTTGAAAGAAATAAAGAGCATCAAAAAAAGCTGGAAAAAATTATCCAGCCTTCGATGTTTGATAGAAATAACTGTATGACGCAGTGGTTGATTGGTATCTTCGTTCGCTTATTAAGCTCCGAAGATACCTAATGAGGGAAACAAAGTTTCCTTTATCCACAACCTTCAACAGTCTCCCAGACTGTTGAAGCTATACGGGGGTGGGAAAATTGAAAAGGTTTGGGG
>CABKMC010000209.1 GCA_902373455.1 uncultured Streptococcus sp. | reverse complement strand
GGTATAGTTCATGAGACGAGTTTCTTGGTCTGTAAATTCGCTTAAGTGGCAGTGAAGGAAGTTTTCGCAGAAAGCATCTAAATCCTTTAATCTCGGAAAGGTCAATCGGAGATAGTCGATCTGAGCTCGAAGACTGTTTTTATCACAATCTTTATAGTAACCAAGTCTTTCTTTTAGTTCTCTGAACTTATCAATCGTCAGTCCTCTTTCGCCTGTTTCATAAGAGCGGTAGGTTCGTGTAGGAAGATCAACAGCTTGTGCAAATGCTTTTTGACTAAGTCCTGTTTGTTTTCTGAAATTCTTAATATGAAAAGGACTAATTTTGTCCATTCATCGCAACACCTCTTTCTAACGAAGTGACACACTTTTTTGACGAAAGTGACACACTTCATAAAAATTGAAAACTCAACTCCCATAAGGAATGAGGAGGGGTGGACTTGGCGTTTTTGCCAAATGTAACCCCCCTATTAGAAAACGGGGGTTACTTGTCATCATGAGCCAGGAACGGCGGGCTTCGGTCTTCGCCTGACCTGAGGTCAGGCTTGCCCTTGCCCTTGTCCTAGCCCATGATGACTGACAATCGCTTCAATAGCTTTTGGATAAGACTTGCGTCCATCTTCCTCAAATTGAGTGATTGTTTCAAGAAGTAACTTTTCTTGGAAAGGTTCAATGAGAATAGCGGAATCAGTACGTTCAAATAAGATCCCGTGCTCTTCCATATAAGGGATGATTTTTCGAAGAGTTTGCATCTTTAGATTGTGCTCATCCGCAAATTCTTTGAGAGGACGATGAAGAATTTCTGGTTCTTGTAATTGTTCATCTACCTTATTTTCCTCTTTCGATTTCTTCTCCTCCAGGTATTCCTCAAATACTGAAAACTCTTCTCCTTCAAATTCCATAATGGGAATTTTAGCGTATTCATCATAGAAGGAAAAGCCCTGGTCAAGTGGAATATAAGGTGAATAAAATTCACCGGCTAGATTCCCGCTTGAAGCAATATAACCACGACCGACTACTTTCACTCCGTTAATCTCATCTAGCTTTTTAAATTCTTTGGTTTTATTGGCATCTCCAAACATCATGTCATAGCCTGTTGATTCCAAATGACCTACAGAAAGACGCATCATGAAGTTGTCCCGAAGAGAAGTCTTGATGTATTCTCCATCAGGTCGTTGCATGGCAAAGATAACGTAGACTCCAGCTTGACGGCCCTCTAGAACGATTTGAGTGAGATATTCCATGAGTTCCGACTGTTGGCTATAGTCACGGTCAATCTTGGCCATAAGAGCAGCCCATTCATCTACTAGAAGAAATTTAGGTTTTAAGTTGTAATGGGTGTAGTAGGTACCTGGTCTATAGTCTGGAAAAGATGTTAAGACTTCGTAGCGCTTCTTCATAAACTCTACATTTTCTCTAAAACAATTGATGATATCCTCTTTACTAGAATAGACTCGACCGTGGAAGACTGGAAGTTTCTTTAAAGAAGCCAAGTCTGAGTTTTTTGGATCACAAATATCGATATAGCCGACTTTTAATAAAGCATAGATAATGGACATGAGAGTGACGGTTTTTCCTCCTCCAGTACCTCCACCAACTAGTAAGTGGGAGTCTTTGACATAGTCCCAGTAGACATCTTTCATAAGACGGATCTTTGAGCCTTTCACTTCAACTTGATCAATTGAAATGCGACTCTCAATCCGGTTGACGGCGATTTTGTATTTGATAAACCGTTTGTCAAAACTCTTATCACGAAAGTCACCATTGAACATGACTTCAAGAGTTGAGCCAAGGTTTAAAAATCGATCTTGAAATTTGTTTCCTTCCAGGATAAAAC
>CABKMC010000208.1 GCA_902373455.1 uncultured Streptococcus sp. | reverse complement strand
GGCCATCATAGACGGAAGCCTCTGTATTCCTCAACCAAGGTTAGCTAAAATCAGCATTTTTCTAGTAGCTCTATTTGGTAAATTGATGTTCAGTAAATTCTCTTGCAAACTTCAATTAAGCATGATGGACAAACTCTATCCTAAACTGGCTTATCCAGAGGAAATAAAAGCATATTATTTAGAGGGTCTGCCAAGGACACCTATCAAAACATTGGTGACCATTTACAAAACCTATATGGGGCGTTACAAGCTGAAGGAGACGATTTCTGCTAGCAAGGCCCAGGTTCTGTATATCTATGGTGAAAAAGAATTAAACTGTGTGAAAGCATCGGCGAAATTATTTCAGCAGCTACATCCCAACACGATTCTGTATGAAGCAAAGGGCTATAACCATGGCTATTTATCGGCTTACCTTCCTCAAGAGTGGATTGATTTGGTGGTACCATTTTTAAAGAGTGACCCATTGAAAATTTGATATGCTGTAAGGAGGAATCTTATGCTAGGAGCAATAGTAGGAGACATTGTAGGTTCTGTTTACGAATGGAGCAATATTAAAACGAAAGACTTTCCATTATTTCGTGAGGATTGTTTTTTCACGGACGATACGGTTATGACATGTGCGGTTGCTGAAGCCATCATGAACGGTGGTCAGAAGGATGACTTTATTGATGCCATGAAGAAATATGGCAGAATGTATCCCGATGCTGGGTACGGGCCTAGGTTTAATACATGGATTCAAAGCAATGACCGCGCCCCTTATAATAGCTTTGGAAATGGCTCAGCAATGCGTGTTTCTCCATGTGCCTGGGCCATGGATTGTAGTTTCTGTGCACGAACGGGAACCTGGCCGTCCAGAAGAGCTCTTGCACGACTTTCTGCAGAGGTGACTCATAACCATCCAGAAGGGGTCAAAGGAGCTATGGCGACGTCTGATGCTATCTTTATGTGTCGTTATTACTTTGGAGGTTACAGTGGCGACTATGGAAAACCGATCAACGACAATCCTACGGAGTGTAAGAGACTTATCAAGGAACACATAGAACAAGAGTATGGATATGACCTTTCTAAAACGTTAGATGAGATTCGTCCTACGTATCGATTCAATGAAACGTGTCAGGATACCGTTCCTCAGGCCATCGTTGCCTTTCTAGAAAGTACAGATTTTGAAGGCGCGATTCGAAATGCGATTTCTCTTGGTGGGGACAGTGATACTCTTGCTGCAATCACAGGAAGTATCTCCGAAGCAGCTTATGGAATTCCTGAGTGGATTAAGGACAAGGCCTTTAGCTATCTAGATGAGCCTTTAAAAGATGTGCTCAGACGATGGGAGCAAGAAGTTTCAATCACATAACAGAGATTAGATAAAAACAACCAAAAACACTAAAGCGACGGGATAAGTAACAATCTCGTCGCTTTTGCTTAAAAGTTAATGTTGCCATGGATTTATTCAGGCATCTAGTTAGATTTTTGTTTATTCAACAGGAGGATAGATGATATTATTGCAATGCAAGATACAAGAATCAGATACCAAAGATTTTCAAGACCAAAACCATAATCTAGCATCAAGCGGTATCCCCAATAAGCCGGAAAAACATGGCCTATTACTTGAAGAAAATCAGGGAGCAAACTAATTGGAAACATAATCCCTGAAAGCATAATTGAAGGCAAAAATATAAGTTGAGCTAACATGGTCAGCTTTGCCTGGTTTTTTAAAGTAAGTCCCAGTATACATCCAATACTCAATGATACAATAATATAGATGGTGAGTGAAAGTAAGAAAATCGGAAATTGACTTGGTAGATTTGCTTTAAATAAAATTGGAGCAAGTAGTAGGATCACCATGCAGATAATCAT
>CABKMC010000207.1 GCA_902373455.1 uncultured Streptococcus sp. | reverse complement strand
TGTTGCCAGTGGAGATTTACCAGACGCTTTCTTGGGATCCAATGCCTTCACGGATTCTGAAATTGCTCAGAACCAAAACATGTTCATTCCATTGGAAGACTTGATCAAGGATAATATGCCAAACTTGAACAAGGCCTTTGAAAAAGAACCGAAATTAAAAGCCATGGTGACCAACCCTGATGGTCATATTTACAGTCTGCCTAAGAAATTGCCAATGCGGCCAACCGTCGGCAACCAACTCTTTATTAATAAGAAATGGTTGGACAACCTTGGCTTGAAGATGCCGGAAACCTATGATGAATTGGTGACTGTTTTACAAGCCTTCAAGGATAAGGATGCTAATGGCAATGGCGATGTCAATGATGAAATTCCATTTGGCTCTGGTAACTTTGATCCGACCTTCTCTTATATCTTGCCATTCAACAACCGTCTGGGTGGAGATAATACCTATGAAATGTCCGTCAAAGATGGCAAACCGGTCTACCTCCGGACGGAAGAAAGTTATAAACAAGGGATAGCGGCGATGCATGAAGCCTACAAGAAAGGCTTGATCGACCCTGAACTCTTTACAGAAGATACCTCCATGTCTGTTGCCAAACGGATGGATAAGGGTGTAGCGCGTGTCGGTGTGTCAAGTGGTTGGACAGCAGATGCAACCTTTGGCCAACATGCCAGCGAATATGCTCCTCTCCCAGCATTGAAAGGCCCAGATGGCAAACAATATGTCATTTCTGACCCAGATCATTTGAACTATGGACGCAATGAAATCCTGATCACAAATAAGTGCAAGGACCCTGCAAAATTGCTCAAATGGTTGGATAAATTCTACACGGATGATGCCAGCATCCAAAACTTCTATGGATCCTTTGGCATTGCGACTGAAAAAGATGGTGACAAGTACAAGGTCTTGGCTCCAAAAGATGGTAAATCTGCCGATGAATGGGCTTGGATTAATTCCCTTCGTGACTTTGGACCAAAATATGTGTCAGATGATATCAATAGTCATGTCGACATCGACCAAACGCAAGGTGATGGCCTCAAATTGAAGATGGACAAAGAATTGAAACAATACGCTTTGCCAGCCTATCCAAATGTCATCTACTCTCAAGAAGAATTGAACAAATTGTCCTCTATTTATGTCGATATCAACTCCTATGTTACCCAACAAGCTTCTAAATGGGTAGTCGAAGGGGGCGTCGAAAAGGATTGGGACGATTACAAAGCAACCTTGAAGAAGATGGGCATTGATGACTTTATGAAGATTCAACAAGATGCCTATGATCGTTACCAAAAAGAAGTGAAGTAATAGGAACTAAACTCATAAAAGTAAGTATCTCAGGGGCCTAAAGCCCCTGAGTGCTTCCATGGAGGAAGTGGCAGAAATAGGGATGAAGAACAAGGAGAAGAAGATGCAAAAATTATTTTCATTGGATGGACGCTTGGTCAAGGCCTTGACCCGGTTTACAGACATCATTATCTTGAATACCTTGTTTATCGTTTGTTGCCTTCCAGTTCTCACGATCGGTGCATCGGTTACGGCTTTAGCAACCATGTGGCACCGCTTGTTGAAAGGGGAAGATACGGATCTCGTCTTTCATTTTTTCCGTCTCTTTCGTGCTAATTTCAAGCAAGCGACGGTGATTTGGTTGACTTGTCTAGGCTTATCAGTGCTACTTTATCTGGATTACTGTCTTTTTTCAAATACGGCCTTCTTAAGTGAGTATGGGATTTGGATCTTGCTTCCTTTTATCGTCCTTCTATGTGGAGGGATGACCCTGATCTTCCCTTATATCGGCCTCTTTGAAGACCCTACAAGAAAGGTCTGTCTGAATAGTTTCCTCATTGCTCTCTTAAATCCTATTCAAACCATCTTTCTTGTCTTTTTCAATCTGGCAGTGATTTATATCAGTCTCAGTAGT
>CABKMC010000206.1 GCA_902373455.1 uncultured Streptococcus sp. | reverse complement strand
GCAAGTCTTCTAGAGCCGGCTCTTTTGCAGAAGGAGCGACAAATTGTTGGCTAGTTTTTTGCATTCGAGATAGGCTCAGCAAACGGTCTTTTGGTAAGGTTTTAACCGGATGAATCATAAACACCAAGCAAGCCCCAACGACAAAAGCTAGCAAAGCCCCTGCAGCTTTTTGTAGGATCCGCTTATGATGTTCTATCCACTGTTTCATTTCTTCCATCCTTTATGCTCTTTCTATCTAAACACCTTCTATTGTATAGAAAATTAGCGCATTTGTCTTGTCTTATTTGAAAGAAAAAGGCTTACGCCTCTTTCTTGTCTTATCCTTTTAGTCGCTGTCTTTACTGCTCAAGAGGAAATCTCCATTTTCTTGACGAATAAAGGTCAAATCTATATAGTCCCCATTTTTCTTTTGGAAGTCCATGACCAATTCTATCTCGTCTGAATCATCAGATGAACTCACCGTCAGATTGACTGCATCGCCGTATTTTTCTAAAAGCTCTTTGTAAGAGGTCCCTCCAGCACCGGTCTCACTATCTCCAACCTTGAACCCATCTGCGAAGTTATCCTCAACCGTAAGATTTTTCCCAAATTGATTAAATTCAAATTTGACAAGCTGAAATTTTTTTCCTTTCTTAGAGTAGGTCGCTTTGACCTCTTTATTATAAGAGTTATCATCCCAGAATAATTTCAATTCTCCACTATCAAATTGAACAGAACTAGCCTTTCCATAAGTGTCGACCATTTCTTCAGGACTCTCCCCATCATCCTTTCCAGTCAAAAATTGAAGTTGCTCGATATCAGACTGCTCCCAGCTAAAATCGGCTTCCGCATCTTCTGCGGTCAACTGGTCCAAATCAATATTGGATGAAGAACCAGACTGGTTGCCTGACCAAGAAGTGTGCTTTCTAGATGGTGACGTGCTAGGGCTGGCATGACCAATCAAATAGCCACTGACTCCACCGATAAGAAGCCCAACTAAAATCCCAAGGGCAAAACGAATCGCCTTCTTGTCTGCAGTATCCATCGGTCTTCCAACAGGAGAAAGAGGAGCTTGTGGAATAGGTGCCTCAGAAACAGGCACTGTTTGCGGACCAATTGGTTCAGCTGCCATGTTTTGAGGAGCTTGAGGTGCAGGCTGGAATGGAGGAGTCGGTTGGGGAGCAGCAACTACATCCGAATGTTCTCCAACAGTTGCTTCATCCACCTTTGGAAGCTCCACCGTTTCTGAAATAACTGGCTCTTTTACCTCTTCTTCCATTGCTCTCGTCTCCGTCTCTGAAACACCACTAACTTCTGGAACTTCCAAGTCTTCGACTTCTTCTTTTGGGACAAAGGCTGGCGCAGCTACATCAAAATGAGGCGCACCCTCTAAGGGAGTCTGTTTCATCAATGGTTCTTTATCTTTCTCTGACATTTTGAATTCTCCTTTTTATTCTTCTCTTCTACTATAACATAAAACCAAGCAAGGACCAACTCCTGTCTTGATAGACTAAAAAAGATCGGAGAGATATCCGACCTTTTAGAAACTGATCTTAAAATTTCTCACGAAGGGTAACAATCGCAAGCCCTACAAGTGAAAGCAAGCCCAAGGTTGCCAAAACAATACCTGTTTCTTGACCTGTTTTTGGCAATAAGCGTCCGACGACAGAGTTGCTTGAACTTGATGACGAACTAGATGAGTTGCTTGAGTTGATTGAGCTCGATGACGAAGTCGAACTTGAGGAACCTGAAGATGAACTACTTGAGCTTGAACAAGGTCTAGTTGACCATTCTTGTACTCATAAATCGCAGCTTTTGTATTTGCAGATACTGGGTGAGCAATAGCCATTCCACCAAGCAAAGACGAAAGTAACAAGAATTTAGCGACATTCTTTTTCATAATTTTCATTCATTTTCAATCATTTTCATTCGCTTTACATTTTATAATATGAAACGACAAATGATAACT
>CABKMC010000205.1 GCA_902373455.1 uncultured Streptococcus sp. | reverse complement strand
GGCATTTATTTTGCTGCTGCGAGTGGCCGTGCCCTCCTTTCGCTCAAATCCCTCTTTAAAGGGTTTGAAGACCAGATGATTTTCATTGCTGAAAATGGCAGCGTGGTTGAATTTCATGGAGACGATCTCTACGAAGCGACCATGTCCAAAGACTTTTATTTGGGTATTTTTGAAGCTCTGAAATCCTCTCCTTATGCAGATCCGAATAAATTGCTTTTGACAGGGAAAAAGGGAAGTTATGTCTTGGAAACAGTAGATCCCGACTATCTGGCCTTGAGTCAGCACTACAATGAAAACATTCAAAAAGTGAAAAGCCTAGTGGATATTCAAGATGAAATCTTCAAAATGACCACCAACTTCGATGCAGCTCTTGTTCTTGAAGGAGAGCAATGGGTCACTGAGAATGTCCCAGGTGTCAAAGCGATGACGACAGGCTTTGAATCGATTGATATTGTCCTCGATTATGTCGATAAGGGAGTGGCGATTACTGCCTTAGCGGATAAACTAGGGATTTCGATGGATCAGGTGATGGCTTTTGGGGATAACCTAAATGACCTCCATATGATGCAAGTCGTGGGCCATCCTGTAGCGCCAGAAAATGCACGTCCCGAAATCTTAGCGATTGCTGAAACAGTCATTGGCCACCATGCGACAGGTTCTGTCCTGCGCTACATGGAGGAAATCCTATGAGTAAGATTTCCTTGATTGCGCTGGATTTAGATGGGACCCTTCTCAATTCTGAAAAAAAGATCTCTCCTCGCAATAGAGCAGCCCTCGCTGCTGCACAGGCCCAAGGTGTCAAGGTGGTTCTAACCACTGGTCGCCCCTTGAAAGCTATGGATTTTCTTTTGGAAGAATTGGGAACAGCGGGCCTCAAAGAAGAGTATACGATTACTTTCAACGGTGGTCTAGTGCAGCGAAATAATGGAGAGATTCTCTCAAAAGTTGTCTTGGCACCAGAAGACGTTGCAACCATTCATGATGAAACAGCTCGTCTCGGTCTTCCGCTGGATGCGATCAGTGAGGGAACGGTTTATGAGATTCATTCGGATCGGAAGTCTCTTTATTCCCATTACAATCCCTACCTAAACTTTGTTGAGACAGATTTTAAAGATCTGCCATCCACGATTTCCTACAATAAGTGTGTGACAGCCGTTGATCAAGACTTTTTAGATGCAGCGATCAAGCAGATCAGGCCGGACTTATTTCAAGACTATGAAATTTTTAAATCACGGGAGATGTTGCTGGAATGGTGCCCCAAAAATGTTCACAAGGCAACAGGTTTAGAGGCATTGGCAGCTATTTTGGGTCTTACATCTGATCAAGTCATGGCCTGTGGAGATGAGGCCAATGACCTGTCTATGATCCAGTGGGCTGGACTAGGGGTTGCTATGGGCAATGCGGTCCCAGCAGTGAAGGAAGTTGCAGCGCTGGTGGCCCCTGTGACCAATGACCAAGATGCTGTCGCATGGGCAATTGAAAATTATGTGCTAAAGGAGAGTGAATAAATGGGATTATTTGATCGATTATTTGGAAAGAAAGAAGAAACTGAAAAAGTGCTTCCGTCTACTGAAGAAGTGACGGAAAGTAACGAGATTGAAGAAGTTGTCAAAGAGGAGCCGACGACGGCTGTCTCAAATGACAAGGAAGAGCAAAAAATCGCTGATATGGAGGCATACTACCAAGAGCTTAAAGCGCGGATTGCAGCCACTCATCAACCTGTTTCAACCGTCACTCAAGAAGAGCCATCAGAGGAACCTCTTCTTGAAGAAAATGTGACTTCAGAGACTCATGAAGACCAAGCAGCGGGAGAGGATTCTCCGGTTGTCTTTGAACCAGCTCAAACAGAAACAACTCCTGAAGAAGTTTCACCTGTAGCTGATGAAACGGAAACTGAGCTTCTTGAAGAAGTGAAATCTGAAGCGGAAGTAAGTGAAACCGTTGAAGAAGTAGG
>CABKMC010000204.1 GCA_902373455.1 uncultured Streptococcus sp. | reverse complement strand
ACTTGACTTAATTTTTTTATTCATGTATATTAATATCAAAGGAGGAAACTCATGATTCAAATTGAAAACCTTCGTGTTGCTTATCAGCAAACGCTGGCCCTAGAGGACCTTTCCCTCACCATCCAGGGCCCGACTATCCTAGGCATTCTTGGACCCAATGGGGCTGGAAAATCAACCCTAATCAAGGCCATGCTGGGACTTCTTCCTCATTCAGGAAGGGTCCAGCTTGATCAAAAAGATCTCAGCCAAGCTCTTCAACGAGTAGCCTACGTCGAGCAAAAAACAGCTATTGATTTCCACTTCCCCATCACGGTACGAGAATGTGTCTCACTGGGTCTCTATCCCCACCTTTCTATCTTCAGGAGAAAAAGCAAAGAAGATCTCCAAAAGGTGGAAAATGCGATGAAGCTTGTCAATCTTCTTGATCTAGCGGATCGCCAGATTGGCCAACTTTCAGGAGGGCAATTCCAACGGGTCCTGATCGCCCGCTGCTTGGTCCAAGAAGCAGATGTCATCTTTTTGGATGAGCCCTTTGCTGGGATTGACTCCGTTAGCGAAGACATCATTATGCAGACACTAAAAACCTTGAAAAAAGAAGGCAAGACCATCCTGATCGTCCATCACGACCTCAGCAAGGTCCCAGCTTACTTTGACCAAGTCCTCCTCCTTCATCGCAAGCTAATTGCTTTTGGAAAAACAGAGGAGACCTTTACCAAGGAGAATCTGCATGCCGCTTACGGTCATGAACTCTTTATAGGAGGTGGAGTCGGATGATTACAGAATTTATCGATGGATTACAACAATTTCATTTCCTACAAAACGCCTTTATTACTGCTATCGCCATCGGAATTGTTGCTGGTGCGGTCGGATGTTTCATTATTTTACGAGGCATGTCTCTCATGGGAGATGCCATCTCACACGCGGTCCTTCCAGGGGTGGCTTTGTCCTTTATCCTGGGTATCAATTTCTTTATTGGCGCCATTGTCTTTGGACTTTTAGCTTCCATCCTCATCACCTATATCAAGAGCAACTCCATCATCAAGAGCGACACTGCGATTGGGATTACCTTTTCTTCTTTCCTCGCCTTAGGGGTCATCTTGATTGGAGTCGCTAAAAGTTCCACCGACCTTTTCCACATCCTCTTTGGAAATATCTTGGCCGTGCAAGACCAGGATATGTGGATGACCATTGGTATTGGTGTGGCGGTCTTACTGGTGATTGTCCTGCTCTTTCGTCCCTTGCTTCTCACTTCTTTTGATCCCGTTCTGGCCCAATCCATGGGTGTTCGGGTCAAGGCCTATCACTACCTCCTCATGGTACTCTTGACCTTGGTTTCTGTCACTGCTATGCAAAGTGTCGGGACCATTCTCATCGTCGCCATGCTCATCACACCCGCTGCGACGGCCTATCTCTATGCCAATAGTCTCTGGTCCATGATGCTCCTTTCATCCGGATTAGGTGCTCTTGCATCCATCCTGGGACTCTTTATTGGCTATAGCTTAAACATCGCCGTCGGGTCTTGTATTGTCCTCACTTCTGCTGTCTTCTTTCTCATCAGCTTCTTTATCGCTCCTAAGCAGAGAAAGAACAAGCACGCTCTTTCATCTCATTAAAGGGGAAACACATGAAAAAAACCGCTTCTGTCCTCGCCCTCTTTGTGGCGCTCTTATTTGGTCTGTTGGCCTGTAGCAAAGGCTCTTCTTCTGGAGCTTCTAGTAAATTAAAAGTGGTCACCACCAATTCAATCCTTGCAGATATAACTAAAAATATTGCTGAGGATAAGATCGATCTGCACAGTATCGTTCCTGTCGGCAAAGATCCTCACGAATACGAACCGCTTCCAGAAGATGTCAAAAAGACTTCGCAAGCAGACCTGATCTTCTACAACGGGATCAACCTCGAAACCGGTGGCAATGCTTGGTTTACTAAATTGGTCAAAAATGCCAATAAAGTTGAAAACAAAGACTATTTCGCAGCTAGCGACGGAGTCGACGTCATCTACTTG
>CABKMC010000203.1 GCA_902373455.1 uncultured Streptococcus sp. | reverse complement strand
AACTGTGCGGAGGTGGGACGACGAAATCGAATTCTAACGAATTACCGATTTCTGTCCCACTCTCACTTTTTTATTTTGCTTGATTTTCGACATAAAAGGCAATGACATCCGAAGTGTACTGGGCTGTGCCAGCTCCAAACTTGTCGATGTTTTCCTTGAATTCTGGATTATAGACATAGCCTTTGCCGATATGGCAAAAAACCTCTATAGAGCAGTCAAATCCATACGTTCGAATCGCGTCTAAAAGTTTGGCTGCTTGATCTTGGTTTTCCGATGCTGTTACTGGCAAACCTGCTTGGAGGTTTTTCGCCAAGGCTTGAAAGACTTGATTAAAGGCTCTTGTCGCCTCCTCTTCTCGACCTTTTTGACGTTCAAGCGCTTGATCCATGACTTCTTGACCGTACTTATCTACCGCCTCTTGCTGGTATTTTTGAGTATCTTGATAGCTAAATCCAGTAAATTTTTCCTCAATGGTCATTTTTCTTTCTCCTTTTTGTTCTTGAATGGTTTTTTGCAGGGTAGAAATCAAGGTATCCAGACGTTGTCTTTCTTGAGTCAAATAGTCCAACTGTTTGGTCAAATGGGGCAATAAGTTAGATTTTTCTTCGGCTAAGAGTTCTGCTATTTGGTCTAAGGAAAATCCTAGATACTTGTAGTAGAGAATCACCTGTAATCGTTCTAAATCTTCTTGACTGTATGTCCGATAACCATTTTCAGATTTCACAGGGACGAGAAGTCCTATCTTGTCATAGTGGTGCAAGGTCTTGACAGAGACACCTGACAGCTCTGCAGCTTCTTTGATATGGTACATGATTTCCTCCTTATACTCAATGAAAATCAAAGAGCAAACTAGGAAGCTAGCCGCAGGCTGTACTTGAGTACGGTAAGGCGACGCTGACGTGGTTTGAATTTGATTTTCGAAGAGTATTACAAGGATAGTATAACCCCTCCCCTTAGGTCAGAGTCAAGACTTCACATAAAAATAGTTTTCAGATAAAAAAGGCTTGAGTTGTTTCACAGCTTTTAACTCAAGCCCTTTCTTTTTTATGGATGACTCACGATCAATTCTAAACCTTGCCCTTCCAAAGTCCAAGATTCAACATCGCTCGGTAAGATAAAGTGACTTCCTTTTTGGATAGGATAATCCTTCCCATCTACAGTTAATTTTCCTTCTCCAGCTAAGACGCTCAACAAGCTGTAATCAGCGGTCTTTTCAAAATCAGCTTTTCCAGTCAGTTCCCACTTATAGACGGTGAAGAAATCACTTGCAACCAAGGTGGTCATACGAAGATCATCGATCACAACTGTATCTGGATGGCTATTTGCTGGCTCACCGATGTTTAACACATCAATCGATTTTTCCAAGTGAAGTTCCCGCAAGTTTCCTTGAGCATCCTTGCGGTCAAAATCATAAACACGGTAGGTAGTGTCACTCGACTGTTGGGTTTCAAGAATCAAGATTCCAGAACCAATAGCGTGCATGGTCCCACTTGGCACATAGAAGAAATCTCCAGCCTTGACAGGAACTTTTGTCAGCAAGGCATCCCAGTTCTTGTCCTCAATTTGCTGACGGAGCTCTTCTTTTGACTTGGCATTGTGTCCATAGATAATCTCGGACCCTTCATCGGCCGCAATCACGTACCAACACTCAGTTTTTCCAAGTTCTCCTTCATGCTCCATTGCATAGGTATCATCTGGGTGCACCTGTACACTGAGCCAATCGTTGGCATCTAAAATCTTTGTTAATAAAGGAAAGACAGGCTCTTTACGATTACCGAATAATTCCCGGTGTTCTTGATAAAGCTGATCCAATCCCATTCCTTCGTATGGACCATTGGCTACTTTAGAAACTCCATGTGGATGGGCTGAAATCGCCCAAAATTCACCGACATGGTCGCTCGGAATTTCGTAACCAAATTCTTCTTTCAGACGAGTTCCTCCCCAAATTTTTTCCTGCATGACTGAATGTAAAAATAATGGTTGTCCCATAATATCCTCCTCGCATTTCCTG
>CABKMC010000202.1 GCA_902373455.1 uncultured Streptococcus sp. | reverse complement strand
GCGCGTCACCATACTATGTTTGAAATGTTGGGGAACTTCTCCATCGGGGATTACTTCCGTGATGAAGCCATTACTTGGGCTTATGAGCTTTTGACAAGTCCTGAATGGTTCGACTTCCCCAAAGAAAAACTTTACATGACCTATTACCCCGACGACAAAGATTCATACAACCGTTGGATCGCTGTTGGTGTGGATCCAAGTCACTTGATTCCAATCGAAGATAACTTCTGGGAAATCGGTGCGGGACCTTCTGGACCTGATACAGAAATCTTCTTCGACCGTGGAGAAGCTTTTGACCCAGAAAACATTGGACTTCGCTTGCTTGCAGAAGATATCGAAAACGACCGTTACATTGAAATCTGGAACATTGTCTTGTCACAATTTAACGCAGATCCAGCTGTACCTCGTAGCGAATACAAGGAATTGCCACACAAGAACATTGATACGGGCGCTGGTTTAGAGCGTTTGGTGGCCGTTATCCAAGGGGCGAAGACCAACTTTGAAACAGACCTCTTCATGCCAATTATCCGTGAAGTTGAAAAGATGTCTGGTAAAACCTATGATCCAGATGGCGACAACATGAGCTTCAAGGTGATTGCAGACCACATCCGTTCGCTTTCATTTGCCATTGGAGATGGGGCTCTTCCTGGTAATGAAGGTCGCGGTTACGTTCTTCGTCGTCTCCTCCGTCGTGCTTCTATGCATGGTCAAAAATTGGGGATCGAAGGAACCTTCTTGTATAAATTGGTTCCAACCGTTGGGAAGATCATGGAAAGTTACTACCCAGAAGTACTTGAAAAACAAGACTTCATCGAAAAAATCATCAAGAGTGAAGAAGAATCTTTTGCTCGTACCTTGAACTCTGGTCAACACTTTGCCCAAACCATCGTTGAAGACTTGAAAGAAAAAGGTCAAACGGTTATCGCTGGTCAAGATGTCTTCAAACTCTATGATACATACGGATTCCCAGTAGAATTGACAGAAGAAATCGCCGAAGAAGCTGGAATGACAGTCGACCGTGAAGGCTTTGAAGCAGCTATGAAGGAACAACAAGAACGTGCGCGGGCATCAGCTGTTAAAGGCGGATCTATGGGGATGCAAAATGAAACCCTTCAAAACATCACAGTTGAAAGTGTCTTTAACTATAATGCTAGTCAATTGCCTTCTAAGTTGGTGGCTATCGTAGCAGACAATGCTGAAGTAGAAGCTGTTTCAGAAGGAACTGCATCACTGATCTTTGCAGAAACACCTTTCTACGCTGAAATGGGTGGACAAGTTGCGGACCACGGTCAAATCTTGGATGTGGCAGGAAATGTCGTAGCGACTGTGACAGACGTTCAAAAAGCACCAAATGGACAAGCACTCCATACTGTTGAAGTCCTTGCTCCTCTTGCCTTGAACCAAGAATACACCTTGGCCATTGATACGAATCGTCGTCACCGTGTTATGAAGAACCACACAGCAACTCACTTGCTCCATGCGGCTCTTCACAATATTCTTGGTAACCACGCAACCCAAGCAGGATCTCTCAACGAAGTAGAATTCCTTCGCTTTGACTTTACTCACTTCCAAGCCGTAACTCCTGAAGAATTACGCGCTATTGAGCAACAAGTCAATGAGAAGATCTGGGAAGCAATCGCAGTAGAAACGATTGAAACAGATATCGATACTGCTAAAGAAATGGGAGCCATGGCCCTCTTTGGTGAGAAATACGGTAAAGAAGTCCGTGTTGTCACCATCGGTGACTACTCAGTGGAACTCTGTGGTGGTACCCATGTAGGCAATACTTCTGAAATCGGTCTCTTCAAGATTGTCAAAGAAGAAGGGATCGGATCAGGAACTCGTCGTATCTTGGCGGTGACTGGTAAGGAAGCCTTTGAAGCTTATCGTGATCAAGAAGATGCTCTGAAAGCAGTCGCAGCAACCTTAAAAGCCCCTCAACTCAAAGAAGTCCCTCACAAGGTGGAAGGCCTTCAAGAGCAACTCCGTCAATTGCAAAAAGAAAATGCAGAATTGAAGGAAA
>CABKMC010000201.1 GCA_902373455.1 uncultured Streptococcus sp. | reverse complement strand
ATGATATATCGAGACTTTCCACTGTGAGGAAAGGATTAAAATATTATTTTTCTTTAGTTTGATGTAACTCTTATAAACTGTATCAAAGTTTCAGATTGTTGTTTCATGAATCCAAATCATCCAAATACCTTTCTTTAAACTGTAGCTGTGGTGATTGGGCTAACTGACTCGGATTGGTTCCGGACTGATCTAGAGGAACAGCTAGACCAAGCTCCTTGTAGTAATCAAGCCAGAACGGACTAATCTCCTCTTCCTCATCTCCAAACTTCATGGGAATGGTTTCAAAAATAGGAAGTAGTTCAGCGATGAACTGGGAACAATAGAAACCATCTCCATCCGGATAAAAGGACGCATTGTAGGGAGCCCCTATGTGGCTATCTGCTTTCTTTTTGACTTCTTTGAGATCGATTTTCGGGTAGCGATAAAGGTCATAGACTTTTCCAGCTTCAAAGAAGTCTTCAGGGGATTGGGCAAGAACGCCACCTTCTACCGTAGCATGATAAATGGAACCGTTCAAAAAGATGGCCACATGACTATAGTTACCAGTTGATGCCTGGATAGCCTGTCCCATATCTGACAGGTCCTTTACAAAAATCAAATCACCATTTTCTAACATATTTCTCTCCTAGCAAAAAAGGAGTCGAAACTCCTTTTAACGATGGGTTTCCCCACCTATCATTAAGCATTAAAGCTTTCTGTCAATTGAGGTACCACTTGTTTCTTACGTGAAACAGCACCTGGAAGGGAAGCGTGGTTGTTTTCAAGTTTGAAGTTGAAAGCTGCTTCTACCTTGTCCATGTTGGCACCAAGGGCCAAAATTTCTGAGTTTGAGTTGACGATATCTGTAATCATCAAAACAAAGTCAGAGTAGCCGTTAGCTGCATTGGCAGCTTGGATAGCTGCTTCGATTTCAGCTTGGCGTTCCAAGACTTCCGCAATATCAACAGTGTTCACTTGAGCCACACGAACGTTATTTCCGTTCAATTCAAAAGTCTTGGCATCGATGTCGATCAATTCTTCTGCTGATTTGCTTGCCAAGTTGGTACCAGCCTTGAGCATGGCAAGACCGTATTCTTCCAAGTTGACACCAGCCAATTCAGCCAATTCAGGCGCAATGACTTTATCAGATGGGTGGGTAGTTGGAGATTTCAAAAGAAGGGTATCTGAAATCAAACCTGAAAGCATCAAACCTGCCAATTCTTTTGGCACTGCTACACCGTGTTCTTTGAACATGCGGTAAACGATAGAAGATGCTGATCCAACTGGTTCCAAACGCATGTAAAGTGGGCTGGCAGTTTCAAAGTTAGCCACACGGTGGTGATCCACTACACCATATACTTCTACTTCAGCGATATCTGAAACAGATTGTTGGAATTCATTGTGGTCCGTCAAGATGACTTGTTCAGCACCTTCTGCTTTAGCTGATGTGATGACGCGTGGTGCTTCCACACCAAAATAGTCCAATACGAAAGCTGTTTCTTCATTTGGAGTTCCAAGAGCCACTGCTTCTGTATCCAAACCATAAGCTTCTTTTGCAAGATAAGCAAAAGCTACAGATGAGCCGATAGCATCTGAGTCAGGATTTTGGTGACCAAAAACGAGAATTTTTGACATGTTTCTACCTCTTTATTTCATTTATAGATTCACTCTATTTTAGCACGTTTTGCCATTTAAAGAAAGGGAATAGTTGTGCATTTCAATAGAAAAGACAGCTGGAAGGCCCAACTGTCTATACTTTTTATCCTTTGACCCGTTTCAGGTAATCTTGGTAACTTTCTGTTTCCATCAAATCTTTTGCATTTTGGACCCGTTCTTTTGTCGGTGGTTTCACACCCTCCAATTTGTACGGAATTCCCAATTCACGCCATTTGAATTCCCCCATAGTATGGTATGGAAGGATCTCAAATTTATCAACATTTTTAAGGGTTTTAACAAATTTTCCAAGCTCGATCAAGTCGTCATCTCGGTCTGTAAGCCCAGGTACCAAAACGTGACGAATCCAGACTGGTTTTCCAATATCAGATAGGTACTTGGCACAAGCTAGAATTGTTTTATTG
>CABKMC010000200.1 GCA_902373455.1 uncultured Streptococcus sp. | reverse complement strand
TTCCTTAAATCCTTCATTCCAAGCAAAAGCTTGATGGAGGGCACGAGCCGTTTCACGAATTCCTGCTTCATCATAGAGATGGAAAGGGGTAGGAAATTCTTGGGTCAGACTTTCTAATTGTTCACGGGTTACAAAAGGTGTTTTCATAAGCGCTCATTTCTATTCTTTAGTCACTATTAGTATAGCACAAGTCGGAAGACAAAAAAAGCCGAGGCAACTGCCCCAGCTCAATCTCTCTTTGATTAGTCGTTTCTTCCGAAGATACGAAGCAGACTGATAAAGAGGTTGATAAAGTCAAGATAAAGTTCCAAAGCCATTGCTACTGCCCAGCCTGTCGCAGGTTGACCATTGGTTTGATCATAGACATAGCGGATTTTTTGGTTATCCCAAGCTGTCAATCCTGCAAAGAGGAAGACAGAGATAATACTCAAGATATAATCCATGCCAGAACTTCTCAAGAACATGTTCACAACAGAAGCGATGATCACACCAATCAAGACTCCCATCAAGGCACGTCCCATTCCAGAAAGGTCTTTTTTCACGACGCGTCCGATAGCTCCCATGACAATAAACATCAAGGCACTGACCAAGAAAGCCTTATAAACCGTCGCTTGCATGTAGCGAGCAATGATAAAGCTCAAGGTAAAGCCATTCAAAGCTGAGTAGATCAAGAAGATCGGAAGAGCAGACGGGCTATTTTTAACAGCCTTCCCACTGGCAACAAAGACCAAGATCAATTCTACAACAACTGCTGCGTAGTAAACCATTGGTGCTGTTGTCAAGATTTGAACGAAGAAGTCTTGAAAGACCGTCATCATCAGGCCAGACACAAGGGCTGAAATCCCAACACCAATTCCTACTAATGAATAGATTTTGTTATAAATAGCATTCAATCCACTTTGTTCTTGGATTACTGAATCATTATACATATAAACAAGTTCCTTTCAAATTTGTTTACTAAGATTTTAACATTTTTCGATGAAAAAATCTCCTTTTGGCCATCTTTTTACGCCAAGGTTCTGAAGCTTCCTTAACAGCCCAGTATTTATCCACCATGGTCACCACGAAGGATTCTTTGTAGCGAGGCGGAGCAAGGGTAGCCCCCCACATGTGTTTAATGATGATATCTTCTTCCTTAGCATTAAGATCTGTAATCTTTCGCGCATTTCTCACGGCAATGCGTGGATGAATCCAGGCGTGACTCTTGGTAAACTTGGTCTCGCGCCAATCATAGTAAAAGAGGTCATGCAAGAGGCCACCCCGAGCCGTACTTTTGGCATCCCAACCAAATTTTTTAGCCAGTTTATAACTAGTATAGCTAACATGAATGGAATGCTCCAAACGATTGGAATGAATATGATGGGGGATGTCGGCTAATTTTTGAACCTTAGGGTGCTGGATCAACTGTCCCACATAGGTCATGTATTCTTTGTCACGATGATATTGCATCAGATCACCACCTTTCCTTGATAGGCTCTCCCAATAAGATTTCCACCAATTTCTTTTTTCAACTTAAGTATACTGCTTTTTCTCAAAAATTCCTTAAATGAAACATCAAAATTCCAGCAGCTACTGCAACATTCAAACTCTCAGCCCGACCTGGCATGGGAATATGAACAAGCTGGTCGGCTCGTGTAGCCATTTCTGGACTGATGCCCTTGCCTTCATTGCCCATAACCAGGATAAACTGATTAGTCTGTGGAAGCTGACGGTAATCGATGGAAGCTTCTGATAGCGTCGTTGCGAGGACCGCTAGATTGGATTGACTAGCTCGTTCAAACAGTTCTTCTCGGTCCATTTTCCAGATAGGAAGATGGAAATGACTGCCCTGCATGGATCGAAGAGTCTTGAGACTGTATAGATCTGCGGATGCTTTCGAAAGCATGACACCATCAAAGCCGGCTGCATCTGCTGTTCGAATCATGGTTCCCACATTACCTGGATCTTGGACATCCTCCAAATAGAGGTAACGACCTTGTAACTGATCTGGAAGTTCTGGCTGCTCTATAAGAATCTCTGCGACAATTCCTTGAGGGGTCTTCGAATCAGCCAAGAGA
>CABKMC010000199.1 GCA_902373455.1 uncultured Streptococcus sp. | reverse complement strand
GTTTGACATCTTTGAAAAAAATAGACGCAAGGTGCTTCACAATTTGCCGAATTTGTTTGTCTTTGCTGATGAGCTAGGCAGTTTGTTTGCGGATTCTAACTATTCCTGGACAGAAGCGGAGGACTTTAGCCAGGCTGAAAAATATGAGAAGGAAGAGGCCATTATTAGCGTCGGGCTCAGTACTCACCCATTGGTTGCGATTGGGCAAACGAGTCCCTACGAGATACAACCAATTTCTCAATTAGTTCAAGGAGAGCAGGCACGCATTCTCATTGAGGTACAAAACATTCGAACGATTCGAACCAAGTCGGACGATCTCATGGCTTTCTTACAAGTCAGTGATACAAAGAAAAAATTGGATGTGACACTTTTCCCTGAAACCTACAATCGATTTTCCTCCTTGATAAAAGAAGGTGGCTTTTATTACTTGACAGGGAAGATACAAGAGCGTGATGGGCGCTTGCAGATGATTCTAGCAGAGGCACAACTAGCGACCAATGAAAAGTTCTGGATCCAGTTGCTCGATCATCGTCAGGATAAAACGATTCTTTCTATCTTGAAAAAATATCCGGGCCCATATCCTGTGATATTACGCTATGAAGACGAGAAAAAAACTCTTCAATTGAAGGGCTATACAGTCCAGAAAAACAAAGAATTGGAAGATGAATTAAAGAATCTCGTTATGAAAACGATTTATCGGTAAAAACTGCGAAAAATACGAGAATTTTAGTCTTCTTTGTGTTATAATTACGTAGAATGTAAAAGAAAAAAAGGAGCAAACAACGAAATGAAACGTATTGCTGTTTTAACTAGTGGTGGAGATGCCCCTGGCATGAACGCTGCCATCCGTGCAGTTGTTCGTCAAGCAATTTCAGAAGGAATGGAAGTTTTCGGTATCTATGATGGATATGCGGGAATGGTTGCTGGTAAAATTCAGCCCCTTGACGCCTCATCTGTTGGAGATATTATTTCCCGTGGTGGTACCTTCCTTCATTCAGCTCGTTACCCTGAATTCGCACAACGCGAAGGTCAATTAAAAGGGATCGAGCAATTGAAGAAACACGGGATCGAAGGTGTTGTCGTTATTGGTGGAGATGGTTCTTACCATGGTGCGATGCGCTTGACTGAGCTTGGATTCCCAGCTGTTGGTCTTCCTGGTACGATCGACAACGATATCGTCGGAACTGACTTTACAATTGGTTTTGATACGGCAGTCACAACTGCAATGGACGCGATCGATAAGATCCGTGATACTTCATCTAGTCACCACCGTACTTTCGTAATTGAAGTTATGGGACGTAATGCTGGAGATATCGCTCTTTGGGCAGGGATTGCATCTGGTGCAGATGAAATCATCATCCCTGAAGAAGGATTCAAGATCGAAGAAGTTGTTGAGAGCATCAAAGAAGGTTACGCAAAAGGTCGTACCCACAACATCATCATCTTGGCTGAAGGCGTGATGTCTGCAGATGAATTTGGTAAAGCGTTGAAAGAAGCTGGTGATGAAAGTGACCTTCGTGTGACTGAGCTTGGCCACATCCAACGTGGTGGTTCACCTACAGCGCGTGACCGTGTTCTTGCATCACGTATGGGAGCACACGCAGTTAAATTGTTGAAACAAGGAATCGGTGGTGTAGCCGTTGGTATCCGTAATGAAAAAATGGTGGAAAACCCAATCCTTGGTAAAGCAGAAGAAGGAGCCCTCTTTAGCTTGACAGAAGATGGTAAGATTGTGGTAAACAATCCACATAAAGCTGATCTTGGTCTTGCCGAGTTGAACCGTAGCTTGTCTTCAATTTAATTTTATTTCATAAATTCGTTAACCTTGTCTTAAAAAGACAGATATATTTAAAAAGGAGTCATATATATCATGAACAAACGTGTAAAAATCGTTGCAACTTTGGGTCCTGCGGTAGAAATCCGTGGTGGTAAAAAATTTGGTGAAGATGGATACTGGGCTGAAAAACTTGACGTTGAAGCTTCAGCACAAAACATTGCTAAATTGATCGAAGCTGGCGCTAACACTTTCCGTTTCAACTTCTCACACGGTGACCACC
>CABKMC010000198.1 GCA_902373455.1 uncultured Streptococcus sp. | reverse complement strand
GTATTTAGGTGAAAGTTCTTTAGACATGTGTTTGTCCTTTCTCTATTGTTTTCATTTTTTCTTGAATCTGCTTTGCAACTTCTTCTGCGGACAGATTCGTATTATCAATTTTAAGGTAGTGGTGAAGACCACTCGGTTGCTTTTGGGAATTAAGTTGATTCATTTTATCAGTCTCTAAAATCTCTCTTTCAGATACCTCAACATACCGTTTCAAGGGCTTATACTTCAACCGATTCTCCGTCCGATTTCGACGTAAGCGCTCCTCAAGAGACGTTTCTAATTCAACAAAAAGAATCTCTTGATGATACTCATTTAACAAATCTTGAATATTCTTCAAATACATCAGTTGGTATTGATTTGAAAAGTCAATTACTCCTGTCAAAATCACCGACCGATGATTCCTGACGCTTGTTCCAAGAAAAGAAAAGTTAATTCCACGAACAAATTCCCACATTTCCTCTGTAAAATCTTGATAGATTTCGAGTGCGAAATCAATTGGTTGATGGTTGAAAAAGAGAGTCGCACCGGTGAGTTTCGAAAGTTCCTGACCAATGGTCATTTTCCCTGAAGCTGGAGCTCCAATGATGAAAACATGCATCAATCCACCTCCCACTCACTCTTCAGCAAGCCGTATCTCAAATCATCACAGCGATTGCCTTGGGCGTCTTTTCGATCCCTTATGCGAGCTTCAAGAGTGAAACCGAGTTTTTCAGCGACTCGTTGACTTTGAAGGTTATAGCCAAAGCAAGTTAGTTCAATCTTGTGAAGCTCCAGTTCTTTAAAAGCTAAATCAATCAAAGCACGCGCTGCTTCGGGCACATAACCTCGTCCCCAATAGTCTGGGTGCAAGGTATAGCCAATCTCAAGTACATCATCTTCGTGGCGATGGTTGAAATCAACAGAGCCGACGATGTTATCGGTTCCTTTGACCACAATGCCGTAACCATCTGGAAGATTATCCTTTTGATTGCGCTCTGGAAGAATATGTTCTAGGTAATAAATCTCATCTTCCAAGGTCTTAACGGGCGGAAAGCCCGCTGGATAAGAGACCTCTGGGAGACTAGCGTAGGCATAGATATCCTCAGCATCCGCCACTGTACGGACTCGTAAAACGAGACGCTCCGTTTCGATTCGTTCTGGCAGTTCAGCTCTTGTCATCCTTCTTCCTCGCTTTCTTGATGAAGATTCCCATAGGATCGACTCGGTCATCTAGATAACGATAAACACGCTGATGACCATCCCCCATAAAGTAAGTTGGGGCAAAACAGTCATTTTTAAAATGGCCTTTGTCATCTAAGAGCTCTGGATTAGCCAGTCGCTCGAGAATCTTAGCGAAGATATGGCAGATGCCATCTTCCTCGATAATCCGATCTACCTGGCAATCCAATACGATTGGGCAAGCCTCCAAAATCGGGGCCTGAGTCCGCTCAGAAATCTCATAGCCCAGCCCCAGGTGTTTCAACTTTTCCCGATGGGTGATAAAGCCCGCCTGCTCCATCTCAAGCATGAGATGTTCAGTAGGAATGTTCACAGTAAACTGTCGATAATGCTTAATCTGGTCAGCCGCATTTTCCTCAGCACCAACACCGATGACGAGCCAATCTCCCAAGCTATAAGAGGAACTGCAGGTTGTGATATTGTACCCAAAGTTCTGGTCCTGATACCCCAAGATGAAGATAGGAAAGCCATAGTAGAGTTTACTAGTGTTAAAAGATTGTTTCATGACAAGCTCCTTTGGCTAGAGGTGGAAAAGAAAAATCGCCCCTGCCATCTACATGACAGGGACGAATATGTTTATCCGCGGTACCACCCAATTTCGGGCAGAGCCCGCAACTTTGTATATTTTAATTTCATCCATTAGCAACCAGTTTTGACACATCTGTGGACTTCTCAGCACCGCCACTTTCTGTAAAATGTGGGACTCAAAACACCTCTAACAGGTTCATTTTATCAAGTTTTCCTGGAAATAGCAAGAAATCACAAAAGCGATTATTTAAACTTGACACCAAGTTCTTGCAATTTTTTAATAGTAGCTGGGCCGATTCCTTTAAGGGCTAACAAC
>CABKMC010000197.1 GCA_902373455.1 uncultured Streptococcus sp. | reverse complement strand
CTCTTCTTTTTTCTTAGGCGTGAAGGTAATGATCAACTGCCCATCAGGAGTCTCAATGACCTGACGGTGATCGCCACCTTCTGAAGTAGAAAGAGCTTCACCTAAATCTTCTGTCTCTGTTGCTCCTTCTTCCTTAAAGTCCACGCGTTTTGGCACCCACTTTTCACTTGGGAGAATAATGGCATAACCATAAGCATCACTTTCTTCTGCAATGGAAAGCCAATCATCCTGGGTAAAAGCCTCCAGCAAAATCATCAAAAGGATCGACTCTTCCTTGAAGATCATGCCCTCAAACTCTTGTGCAAATGCTTCAAAGCCTTCCTTAACTTCAGAAATGGCAGAATTCGGTAGTTCCTTGGCCACGTCCAAAGCTTTTGCAAAGAGGTCTCGAATCTGGTCATCTACTCCCCACATGACTTTAGGAGGAGAATCATGGCCGTATTTTTCCATAATCGGAAACATCAGTTCTTCCTTACGGCGGTAATGCCGATCAAATTGACCCACCAAGCCAAGCTGACGCAAGAGGCCTTTGTGAATCTCCTGGATCATCTCAGGATCCTCCGTCGTCTCATAATTATCCAGCAAGCGACGGACCCGCATCATAGCGGCACGAAGGGCTAGGTTCTCCTGTTTAAAGATCTGAACCGGGTGACCTGGATGGTCTGTATCTGCCACTTCGACCCCTTGAACAGCATTCTTAAAAAGATTCGCATGGACATCACAAAGCTCCATAACATCTTCAAAAGTAACACCTGCATCTGAATTCATCAGTTCATGCTCCATGAGAGAGATCTCAATCGCAGAAACCCCCGCAAAGGTCGCATCAAATCGTTCTTGGACCGACTCAGGAGATGCTCCATGATGCAGGTCTAATAAGATGTCTCTCAAGACATGAATTCGTTCATCGCTCATTGGTCTAACCCCACTACTTCATAGCCATTAGCTTCTAGCGTTCGCACAATCTTCTCCATGGGGGTACCTTCTAATTTTGATCCTTGTTTCAAGGAAACCTTGCGCCCAACTGTATTACGCATGATGGGGTTGGCTAAAGGTTTAAAGCCCAACTCCACCAACAAGTCCAATACTTCCGGATGTTGATCAATGACTTGAGCCACTGGAATCGATACATCAATAACATTGTCCATTTTCCTATTTCCTTTACTCATTTCGTTCATTTTCACTTCTTCACTAACTTCACGACAGCCTCTGTCCTTGCCGTATGTGGAAACATGTCAACTGATTGAATGTATTCAACCCGATAAACCTTTGTCAAAGCCACTAGATCCCGTGCCAAAGTAGAGACATTACAAGAAACATATACCATCTTTTCAGGTGCATAGTGCAATAAGGTCTCGATCAATTTCGCCCCTAAACCCGTACGAGGTGGATCCACGATCACAGCATTGGCCCGATAGCCTTCTTGGTACCAGCGAGGAATGATCTCTTCTGCTGTACCAGCCTCATAGTGGGTATTCTCAAATCCCATCCGTTTAGCATTGTATTTGGCATCTTCAATCGCTTCAGGAATGATATCCATCCCCCGAACACTTTTCACCCTATTCGCAAAAGCAAACCCAATCGTTCCAACCCCACAGTAGGCATCTATCAAGTGATCCTCTGGGGAAACATCTAGAGCCTTAACCGCTTCACTATACAATACTTGAGTTTGTTCTGGATTCAACTGGTAAAAAGCTCGAGGAGACAGGGAGAATTCATAATCCAAAACACCTTCCAAAATGGCCTCTTCTCCCCAAATAATCTGCGTTTGTTCCCCATAGATTTCACTAGAGCGAGACGTATTTTTATTAACAGCAACGGTGACAATCTCAGGGTGTTTCTTAACCAAGTCTTCCACTAAATCCTTTACATTAATCTGCCGACTGGTGACCACAATGATCTGAACCTGACCAGTCTTCCGAGCTCGTCGAACCATCATAGTTCTGACACCCAGTTCTTTACGCTCATCAGCAATCGGAATCTGGTAGTAAGTCAATAAATCCGCAAGATCATTGGCAATCGCTTGAATAACCGGATCTTGGACCAAACAATCTTTTAATTCTACCAAATAATGGGAATTTTGAGC
>CABKMC010000196.1 GCA_902373455.1 uncultured Streptococcus sp. | reverse complement strand
CTTAAAAAAGCCAGTCAAGATATCCTTGAATTGTCTAAAAAATATGGCTTGGCAGTAGATCCAAATGCTAAAGTTGAGGATATTTCCGTTGGTGCGCAGCAACGTGTGGAAATCTTAAAGACGCTTTATCGTGGAGCCGACATCCTAATCTTCGATGAACCAACTGCAGTATTGACACCAGCTGAAATCGAAGAATTGATGACAATCATGAAGAACTTGGCGAATGAAGGAAAATCAATCATCTTGATTACGCACAAGTTGGATGAAATCCGTGCTGTTTCAGACCGCGTAACGGTTATCCGTCGTGGGAAATCTATTGAAACAGTCGAGATTGGTGGAGCAACCAACCAAGATTTGGCCGAGATGATGGTCGGTCGTTCTGTTTCCTTTAAGACTGAAAAAGGTCCTTCTGAACCAAAAGAAGTGGTCTTGTCGATCGAAAACTTGGTCGTGAATGAAAATCGGGGAGTCCCAGCTGTTAAGAATCTTTCCTTAGAACTTCGTGCTGGTGAAATCGTTGGGATCGCAGGGATTGATGGAAATGGTCAATCTGAGTTGATCCAAGCCATTACAGGTCTGCGGAAGGTAAAATCCGGTTCAATCAAGATTAAAGGCAAGGATGTTGTAGGACTTCGCCCACGTCAAATCACAGAAATGAAGGTAGGACACGTCCCTGAAGACCGTCACCGGGATGGTTTGGTCCTTGATATGATGATCTCTGAAAACTTTGCTCTTCAAACTTACTATAAAGAACCTCTTAGCAAGAATGGTATTTTGAATTATCCAAATATTACCTCTTATGCCAAGAAGCTCATGGAAGAGTTTGACGTTCGTGCAGCTAGTGAAGTGGTACCAGCTAAGGCTCTTTCTGGAGGAAACCAGCAAAAAGCCATTATCGCTCGGGAAATCGATCGCGATCCAGATCTCTTGATCGTCAGCCAGCCAACTCGTGGTTTGGACGTCGGAGCGATTGAATATATCCACAAACGTTTGATTCAAGAACGGGATAATGGAAAAGCCGTTCTGGTTGTCAGCTTTGAATTGGATGAAATTTTGAATGTTTCTGACCGTATTGCGGTTATTCATGATGGGAAGATCCAAGGGATCGTAACCCCTGAAACAACGAATAAGCAAGAACTTGGAATCCTCATGGCAGGTGGACAAGTAAAGGAGGGAGCATCAAATGAATAAGAATTTAAAACAAATTGCCGTTCCATTGGTGTCTGTCCTTTTAGGATTGGTCTTGGGTGCCATTATTATGTGGGCCTTCAGCTATGATGCCCTTTGGGGATATGAATTGCTGTTTAAGAAAGCCTTTGGTTCGATTAAGAGTTGGGGTAATATTTCCCGTGCTATGGGGCCATTGATTTTAGTTGCTCTTGGATTTTCAGTAGCTAGCCGGGCCGGTTTCTTTAACGTTGGACTTCCTGGTCAGGCTTTTGCAGGATGGATCATGGCGACTTGGTTTGCCCTTTCCTTCCCAAATATGCCTCGCTTACTGATGATTCCGATGACCGTTTTGATTGCGGCTATTGCCGGTGGATTTATTGGAGCGATTCCAGGTTTCCTTCGTGCCTATCTCGGAACCAGTGAGGTCATTATCACCATTATGATGAACTACATTGTTCTCTATGGTGGGAATGCCCTGATCCATAGCTTCCCAGCTTCCTTGATGAAAAACAAGGACTCAACTATTGATGTGGGAGCCAATGCTGTCTACCAGACGGAGTGGTTGCGTAATTTGACGGATAAATCTCAAATGAACATCGGGATTTTCTTTGCCATCATCGCAGTGGTAGTCATCTGGTTCTTGATGAAGAAAACAACACTTGGTTTTGAAATCCGTGCCGTTGGTCTCAATGCGAATGCGGCAGAATACGCAGGGATGTCTGCAAAACGGACCATTATCCTTTCTATGATCATTTCTGGTGCTCTTGCTGGTATCGGTGGGGTAGCAGAAGGTCTGGGTATTTACTCAAATGTCTATGTTCAAACTAGCTCAATGAGTGTTGGATTTAACGGAATGGCCGTTGCCCTTCTTGCGATGAATTCACCAATTGGTATTCCATTTGCTGCCTTCTTGTTTGGAGCGCTTCAAATCGGTGGAGTTGGT
>CABKMC010000195.1 GCA_902373455.1 uncultured Streptococcus sp. | reverse complement strand
ATTGGTTGTTTTCCCTAGAATTTCTAAATAAAAAGGAGCTGATTTGACCATGGTGAAGCGATCCTTAAATTCTTTAGGGATTTTTGCAATCGCATCATCCAGAATGTCTGGTTCATCGATATACATGGCCTTGACAAATTCTTTCTCACGAACTTCTTCAGGCGTCCGGTAATAAAGGGGCATATTGACCAGTTGAGATTCATGAATGGTGTAGCGTCCGATATCGCGATTGCTGGTATAGATGCCGTCTTTAGTAATAGCATGAGAGTGGATTTGGAGTTTGTTGGCGAGAGACTCGATATCAAGATAATCCTCATAGGTTAAGAGGTCCTTGATGAGTTCTATTCCAGTAGCGGTTTCTTGAACCAGTCCACCATTAAAGGTAATGACATAGTCTCCAGGATCCATGAGATGAAGTTCCTTTAAGAGTTTTGAGACACCTGCAATGGGACGACCTGTTGTAATGACAATTTTGACTCCTGCGGCTTTTGCATCTTGAATAGCTTGAAAAACATCTGGTGTGATCTCTTTTTTTGAATTGAGGAGTGTACCATCGATATCGATCGCAACTAATTTAATGGACATCCGTCTCTCCTGTAAAATAATCGTTGGTGATGTAGGAAGTGAATTCCTCTACTTGTTTACTGAAAAGTCCATTGGCTTCCAACATTTCTTTTGGGAAATAGAAGCGGTTGTCCCCATAGCGAGTTCCTGCTAAAGCAGCGACGAGTGGAGACAACTGAGACAATTCAGCGAGACTCCCATCTTTTCGGATCATCTCAATCTGAGTCCGCGGTTTTTCAAGCTCCGGCCGATAAATATCGTAGGGCAGATCGAAATTTTGGTGGATGGCTGTGTAATAAGTAGGATTAAACCCAACCTCTTTAATCAGTTTTTCAAGGATTACTAAGTCTTTTCGCTTATCTTCTGTAAATAGAATCGATTTAAAGACTTTCCGATTGATATAGCGCTGAGCAAGATCAGACAGGATCGTATCCGGGCTGTCCATCCAGACTTGGAAATAGGTATTCATGACACCGTCATCTAGATTTAAGTAGTCTTGGATGGTGACCTCTTCTTCAAAAAATGGAATCAAGCGAGGCGAAGTCAGTTGAAAATACGCTTTCTGATCTGGATAAATGGTTCTAGCACGTTTGAGTAGATTTTGAAGGAGGACTTCCATGGCACGAGTAGCTGGGTGGAAGTAGACCTGCATATACATTTGGTAACGGCTGACCACGTAATCCTCGACAGCGTGCATGCCATTTTGTTGGAAGGCAATGCCATTTTCAATCGGTCGAATGACGCGAAGAATGCGGGTCAAGTCGAATTTTCCATAGGAAGCACCTGTAAAGTAAGCATCCCGTAGTAAATAATCCATCCGGTCCACATCAATTTGACTAGAAATCAATTGCACCACTTGCTTATTGGGGTAGGTGTGGTCAATGACGCTGGCTACACGATTAGGGAAATCAGGTGCCACCTGTAAGAGGATCTGATTCACCTCTGTCTCTGGACTGGTGATGATCAGCTGGGTCATTTTTTCGTGATCGGTCCCAAAGAGTCCTTCGAAGGTATGGGAATAGGCACCATGCCCGATATCATGAAGAAGGGCCGCTGTCATGGTCAGTAGATTTTCATCAGAATTCCATCGATCTGCATACTTTTCCTCAAAAATAGACAGAATTCGTCTTGAAATTTCATAGGCACCCAGACAGTGAGAAAAACGACTATGCTCCCCACCGTGGAAGGTAAAACCAGATGTCCCCAGTTGTTTGATGCGGCGTAGTCGTTGAAATTCTTTACTATTAATTAATTGATAAATGATCGGATGATCCACATGAACGTAATCATGTACGGGATCGCGAAAGACTTTTTCATTCATGGGTCTATTATAGCAAAAAAAAGCCTATTTTGCGATCTAGAGGCTAATAGGAGCAGTCAAAATGCGTTAAATTTGATAGAATAGTAGGGTAATGAAAGAAGAGAAGGAGAGAAAGATGCAGATTCGCATTCAAAATACCATTCGATTTGGAGAAGAAATGGAAATTGTTGATCAGTACTATCAAGGAGAATGGAAGGAAAAAGCAGGTTTTCAATATCTCTTGTATACCAATGAAGAAGATGAAAAGGTTGCTTTGAAATTTTCCAACGATGAA
>CABKMC010000194.1 GCA_902373455.1 uncultured Streptococcus sp. | reverse complement strand
CTGGGCTTTTGGAGCGGAACCAGACCTTTTAGCGGAACTGGTCTTTAAAGGCGAAAAAACAGCAACAGCCTCAGCTTACGACCTCTACGCATTAGAGGACGAACCCCTTCCCCAAGAAGGGACTTTTGATGTCATTTTAGACAGTCAAGATCAGGCTGTCTGCATTGTTGAAGTTACAAAGGTTTCTGTTCAGCCTTTCAAACAGGTTTCAGCTGACCATGCCTACAAGGAAGGTGAGGGAGACAAATCTCTAGCTTATTGGCGTCAGGTTCATGAAGACTTTTTCACAGACTGTTTAGGAGAAGCGGGACTAACTTTTACACCTGATAGCAAGGTGGTTTTAGAAGAATTTCGCAAGATTTATCCATTATAGAACGAGGCTGGGCAAAAACTGTCCAGCCTTCGATGTTTAATAGGAATAACAGTATGACGCAGTGGTTGATTGCTCAAAGCACTGCTTTTAGGTGGTGGATAGGACTTGCGAAGCAAGGTTATTAAGTCTTTGTTCGATACTTAGCTCCAAAGATGACCTATGAAGATGGAAAACAATATTTTCTTTATCTGCAACCTCCAACAGTCTCCCAGACTGTTGGAGCTGTGCGGGGGTGGGAAAATTGAAAAGGTTTGGAGAACCTTTTCAACTTTTGTTTAATTAGTCGAAGTTCTTTCCCAATCCCTTTGGTTTGGGTCTTATTTTCCAAAAGGGCTAAAAAATGGTATAATGTAAGCGATATTGTACAGAAAAGAGAAATGTTATGCCAAATTATGCCATTATTTTAGCAGCGGGGAAAGGTACCCGTATGAAATCAGATCTGCCCAAGGTTCTTCACAAGGTTGCAGGAATCTCAATGTTGGAGCATGTCTTCCGTAGTGTTGGAGCTATCTCACCTGAGAAGACGGTAACGGTTGTGGGCCACAAGGCGGAATTGGTAGAGCAAGTCTTAGCGGGACAAACAGAGTTTGTCAAACAAACCGAACAATTGGGAACTGGTCATGCGGTCATGATGGCAGAGCCAGTCTTGAAAGGTCTTGAAGGGCATACCCTCGTCATTGCAGGAGATACTCCTTTGATTACGGGTGACAGTCTCAAACACTTGATCGACTTCCATATCAACCACAAGAATGTGGCAACGATTTTGACAGCCGAAACAGCTAATCCATTTGGCTATGGTCGGATTGTTCGTAATGACAATGCGGAAGTGCTTCGCATCGTCGAGCAAAAAGATGCGACAGATTTTGAAAAACAAATCAAAGAAATCAATACAGGGACTTATGTCTTTGACAATGCGCGCCTCTTTGAAGCTTTGAAAAATATCAATACCAACAATGCCCAAGGTGAATACTATATCACAGATGTCATCGGTATTTTCCGTGAAGCTGGTGAAAAAGTCGGAGCCTATACGCTGAAAGACTTTGATGAAAGCCTCGGGGTTAACGACCGCGTGGCCCTTGCAACAGCAGAAGGTATCATGCGTCGTCGCATTAACCAAGCCCACATGGTCAATGGAGTGAGCTTTGTCAACCCAGATGCAGCCTATATTGATGTCGATGTTGAGATCGCACCAGAAGTACAAATCGAAGCCAATGTTACCCTAAAAGGGCACACAAAAATTGGGGCTGAAACCGTCTTAACCAATGGAACCTATATTGTGGACAGTGAAATTGGAGCAGGTGCCGTTATTACTAACTCTATGATTGAAGAGAGCACAGTAGCCGATGGTGTGACAGTGGGACCTTACGCCCACATTCGTCCAGGATCTAGCTTGGCCAAAGATGTCCATATCGGAAACTTCGTCGAAGTCAAAGGTTCGTCTATCGGAGAGAATACCAAAGCAGGTCATTTGACTTACATTGGCAACTGCCAAGTTGGTAGCAATGTCAACTTTGGTGCTGGAACTATCACGGTGAATTACGATGGCCAACACAAGTTTAAAACAACAATTGGCAACAATGTCTTTGTCGGTTCAAATTCGACCATCATTGCACCAGTTGAATTAGGCGACAATTCCTTAGTCGGTGCTGGATCCACCATTACCAAAGATGTGCCAGCAGATGCGATTGCGATCGGTCGTGGCCGTCAAGTGAATAAAGAAGAGTATGCTCTTCGCTTGCCACACCATCCTAAAAATAAATAGGAGAATCTCATGCAATTTGAAGAAAAAACCATTGAGCGCAAGGAAAT
>CABKMC010000193.1 GCA_902373455.1 uncultured Streptococcus sp. | reverse complement strand
TGTCTGACCAATTTCTTTCATCAATTTAAAATCCACTTGGTGGGTCAAAAAGGAGTCCACCTTGAGGATATTCTCACCTAAAACGTTACCATCTTTTAAGATGCGTTCTTCAAGTAATTTCATACTTCCTCCTACTTTCTATAAAATCCGTTACTTATCCACAAAACACAAAAAGGCCTGCAAAGCAAGCCTTGAATATCCTCTAACAAAAGGATTTATCTCGACTTACTTATTGTTAGGTGTTCCGGCACCTTGTAGAAACATCACGCCCATTCGTGAAATAAATAAGTAATTCAATTAGTGTGCATCGCCATTCCAGATGGAATTCTTAACGATCACATAGTCAACATGTTTCAAATCTGCTAATCTCCGGCCTCCAGCATACGAGATCGAACTTTGCAAATCTTGTTCCATTTCTGTCAAGGTGTCTTGCAAATGACCCTTGGCAGGCAATAAAATCTTCTTGCCTTCGACGTTCTTATAAGCGCCTTTTTGGTACTCTGAAGCAGATCCATAGTACTCTTTAAAAGACTCTCCATCGATTTCGACTGTTTTACCAGGACTTTCGATATGACCTGCAAAGAGAGAACCGATCATGACCATAGACGCCCCGAAACGAATCGATTTGGCAATATCGCCATGGGTCCGAATCCCACCGTCCGCAATAATTGGTTTTCGCGCTGCTTTTGAGCACCAGCGAAGGGCAGCCAATTGCCAACCACCTGTACCAAATCCAGTCTTCACTTTGGTGATACAAACCTTACCAGGACCAATCCCGACCTTAGTCGCATCAGCTCCCGCATTTTCTAATTCACGAACAGCCTCAGGTGTTCCAACATTTCCAGCAATGACAAAGGTATCTGGCAGTTCTTTCTTGATGTGTTGAATCATCCGAATGACACTATCCGCATGACCATGTGCGATATCAATGGTAATGTACTCAGGTGCATCTGCCTTCAGTTGACTCACAAAGTCGTATTCGTATTCCTTAACACCAACCGAAATGGATGCGATTAAACCTTGATCATGCATGCGTTTGACAAAAGGAATCCGACCTGCTTCATCAAAGCGGTGCATGATGTAGAAGTATCCACCACGCGCCAACTGCTCTGCTACATTCTCATCCAAGATCGTCTGCATATTAGCTGGAACAACTGGTAGTTTGAAGGTATGTTTTCCAAATTGAACAGTTGTATCTGCTTCAGATCGACTATTGATGATACATTTGTTGGGGATCAACTGAATATCTTCATAGTCAAAAATAGGAAATTCATTTAACATAGATTGAAAAATCTCTTTTCTAAAAACTGACCTACCTATGCGCAAGTGCATCGCTACGTCTCTTGACGTTTCCTTGATAGATTATACCAAAGATACGGACCTAATGCAACGGGAATGATTTTATAGGAAATAACGTTCGGAAATTACAAGATAAAAACCTGTTTCAAAAAAGAAAACAGGTTTTATTTATGAACATTTTGGAGCCAATTGTTGACTTCTCTAGCTACAATTTCTGGCGCCTCTGTATACAGTTCGTGCCCCAAAGCATCTAGCAAAACTTGCTTGATCTGGGGATCTAGCTGCTTCAGAGCGTCTTTTCTCCATTCCGGTTCTTCTTGGTACCGAGGTCCAATAAAAAGGGCAGGCAGGTCCACAACAGTAATCTGGTCAGCCTTGATGCTACGTCGCAAGCGCAATAAGGCAAAGACCTTTTCTAAATCCAGATTTAATTCATACCGTTCACTCGCTGGATTCCAGCGATAGCTAGCCTCTACAGCTTTACGCGTCATAGGGCTTGGAACTACTTCATCACCGAGCTCTGCTGACACAGCTTCTTCTACAGTCGCAAAGACTTGTTGCTGCATGAAGGACGATGTACCCTCTAGTTCTTCCTCCAGAGGCAGAATCTTTTCCATATCCAGGTAGCCCCCATCCAAGAGAATCAGAGCCCGAATCTGAGGGAACTCAGCAGCTAGATAACGAGCCAAATCTCCACCCAAGGAATGCCCCAATAAACAGATCTCTTCATCTTGTCCAATCTGATCTTGAAACCAAGCACAAAGATCTTTTTCTGTCTGAATCATTTCCCTGTAAGGATCTAGAAAGGTTACAGGAAAGCCGAGCTCATCAATTAGTGGCGCCAAATGGTAGCCATTCCCACCTAAGCCACCAATAAAATAAAACTGCATGTGTTTTGTCTCTTCCTT
>CABKMC010000192.1 GCA_902373455.1 uncultured Streptococcus sp. | reverse complement strand
GTTGAGACTACTTCCTTTGATCAACAAAACTAGTATCGCGAAATTGAACTCGCCCTAAAAGCGTCGAAAAAAAGAGAGATTGACTGGTGGGCCTGGCCCACATGGTCAAGAAAATCAATCAATTGCTTAACTGAAGTCGAGACTACTTCCTTTGGAAAAAAGATAAATCAATTGGCATTCAGGGAATGCGGCATTGATTTCCTATTTTTCTGCAGGAAGTTTCGGTAAACCGAATCGTCTCTCCTATCTTAGTTTACCAAATGATCACACGATCTTCTGGTGCGCGCCACATGCCATCTCCTTCTTTGACATCAAAGGTTTCAAAGAATTCGTCAAAGTTTGGTAATTGAACATTGGTACGGAGTTTTCCTGGTGCGTGGACATCGACACTTGCGAGGAGTTGCATGTACTCTGTCCGGGCTTTCATGCGCCAGATGCGAGCAAAGTTGGTGAAGAACTCTTCTGCTGAGAAATCTTCCTCTTTCTTCGCTGCTTCAAGGGCTGCAGCGATACCACCGAGGTCTGCCACATTTTCAGAAACGGTCAATTTCCCGTTAATCTTAGCACCGTAAGAGTCTTGACCTTCAAACTGATCGATAACCTTTTGGGTCCGAGCGGTAAAGGCTTCGTAATCTTCTGGCTTCCACCAGTCTTTCAAGCTACCGTGCTCGTCAAAGGATGCTCCATTAGTATCAAAGGCGTGGGAGATTTCATGGGCAATGACTGCACCGATTCCGCCGTAGTTGGCTGATGACGATTGGTGAAGGTCATAGAAAGGTGCTTGCAAAATCGCTGCTGGGAAGACAATTTGGTTTTGTTGCGGATCATAGTAGGCATTGACCATATTAGCTGGCATGTGCCATTCGCTCCGATCAACTGGTTGGTTCCACTTGCTCCAAGTATGGGCAATGGAAATTTCGTAAAGGGCTTGAGCATTTTCCACCAAGGTCTTGCTCTCGTCGATGATCTTCTTGGCGTATGTTTCTGGTAATTTTTCAGGGTAGCCGATATGCGGTGTGATGACATTGAGCTTGACAATAGCTTTTTCGCGAGTTTCAGGAGCGAGCCAGCCTGCTTTTTCCAGACGATCCTTGTAGACCTCAATCATGGTCGCTACTTTATGCTCTACGTCTGCTTTTGCTTCTGGTGAGAATTTTTCACCTGCATACCAGAGTCCAAGCGCTTGGCTATATGGTACTTCTGCTAATGACAAGGCCGCCTTTTCTTTTGGACGAGCTTCTGGAATACCCGAAATGGTCCGTCCATATTCACCAGCCAAGACACGAATTTCTTCGGTTAAGAATAAAGTCCAATCTACGGCTGCACTGAGTTTCAATCTTGCATGAATCGTTTCCCAGTTAGCTGCTGAGTAGAATGTTGGTGCGAATTCCTTCCAGAAACGCTCTTCTGGCACGATGATTTTATCTGGTGTTTGTCCGATCACTTCTGTAAAGAAGGTATCGAGTGGCAATTCTGGAACCAAGGCCTTGAAATCTGCCCACTCATAAGGATGGTAGAGTTTGTTGTACTCGGATCTTTCTTCATTTGACAAGATATATTTGGCCAATTCTGCATCCGACGCAATGACCTTATCCAGGATATCTTTGATTTCTGCCTCTGAGAATTCAAATTTAGGTAAAAGTTTTTCCATCATTTGGCGCCAGATAGCCAGTAATTCTGGGCCTTTTTCGTTACCTTCTTCATAGTAGGTCGTATCTGGCAAGATATGAGCCGGCGCTTCTCCCCACAAGACATTCATTTGGGCATTCATATAGTCTGGTGACACGCTAAATGGCATGATATTTGGTTTGCCAGCTAGTTCATAGGCTCCCAGCTTGCTGGTATAGTCTTCAAAAGAAGACAAGGCCTTGATTTCATTGATCAAGGGCATGGCTGGTGCTACACCAGCTGCTTCCCGTGCATCAAAATCTGCCACCATTTTATGGTATTTGACAAAGTTTTGCAGAATGCTGTCTTCAGGCAGCTCTTCTCCCCGTTGCCATTTTCCAGTGATATCCAACATCAAGTTTTCGATATCTTGGATCAAGTCCATAAAACCACCAGTTGACGGTTTGTCATCAGGGATCACAGCTGTCTCAGCCCATTCCCCATTGACGTAATCATAAAAATCATCTTGTAAACGTACCATGATCTTCTCGCTTTCATTCTTTTCTAATAACCTTATCAAAAATAGGAACTTTTTTCAATGATTTCAAGTGATTTAAGTTAAATT
>CABKMC010000191.1 GCA_902373455.1 uncultured Streptococcus sp. | reverse complement strand
CCGGACCTTTTTTTTATTCCCACTCTACAGTTGCAGGTGGTTTACTTGTGATATCGTAGACGATGCGGTTGACGTGGTCAACTTCGTTTACGATACGAACTGAGATTTTTTGGAGGACTTCCCATGGAATCTTCGCAAAGTCAGCTGTCATTCCGTCGATAGAAGTGATAGCACGAATGGCAATAGTGTAGTCGTAGGTACGGCCGTCTCCCATAACCCCAACAGAACGAACGCCTGTGTTAACAGTGAAGTATTGCCAGATATCCCGGTCAAGACCAGCTTTAGCGATTTCTTCACGCAAGATAGCGTCTGATTCACGAACGGTTTCGAGTTTTTCTTCAGTGATTTCTCCCATAACACGGATGGCAAGACCTGGTCCTGGGAATGGTTGGCGCCATACGATGTGGTCTGGCATACCAAGCTCAGTACCAAGCGCACGAACTTCATCTTTATAAAGAGTGTTCAGTGGCTCGACCAGTTCAAATTGCATATCTTCTGGAAGTCCACCCACATTGTGGTGAGACTTGATGGTTTGAGCAGTATCCGTACCAGACTCGATCACGTCAGTGTAGAGAGTTCCTTGCGCCAAGAATTTCACATCTTTGAGTTTGCTTGCTTCGTCATCAAAGACATAAACAAACTCGTTCCCGATGATCTTCCGTTTTTGTTCTGGATCAGATACGCCAGCCAATTTGTCTAAGAAACGTTTGGCAGCATCTGCTTTGACGATGTTCAAACCAAACTTGCCACCAAGCATTTCCATCACTTGATCGGCTTCGCCTTTACGAAGAAGACCGTGGTCTACAAAGATACAGATCAATTGATCGCCGATAGCTTTTTGAAGGAGAACCCCAACAACAGAAGAGTCAACACCACCTGAAAGACCAAGAAGGACACGTTTGTCTCCGACGGTTTCACGGATTTTTTTGATCTGCATGTCAATGAAGTTGTCCATGGTCCAGTCACCTTTAGCCCCACAGATGTTCAAGGCAAAGTTACGCAAGATGTCATAACCGTGAACAGAGTGACGAACCTCAGGGTGGAATTGGATTCCATAGATTTTCTTGTCTGGATCTTCAATGGATGCAAATGGACAGTCAGCAGAAGTACCAGTGCGGATAAAGTCAGCCGGAATTTCTGTAACAGCATCTCCATGACTCATCAAGACCAATTGTTTGTCTGGTGTGCCGGCAAAAAGAGCAGAAGACTCTGTCAAAGTCAATTCAGATTGACCATATTCGCGGTTACCAGCATCACCTGCAGGAACGACCTTCCCGCCCAATTTATGGGTCAATAATTGCATCCCGTAACAGATTCCAAGGATTGGAATACCGAGTTCGAAAATTTCAGGATCGATATCAAAAGAACCTTCCTCGTATACAGAGTTTGGTCCGCCTGAAAGAACGATCCCAACTGGATTGATTGCACGAACTTCATCAGCAGAAATCTTGTGGCTCTTCAACTCTGAGAAGACACCAATTTCACGAATCCGACGTGAAATAAGCTGATTGTATTGGCTGCCGTAGTCAAGCACAATGATTTTTTCAACATCATGCAAATCAGTTGATAGGTTTGTCATCTTATCCCCTTCTTAAAGAAATTTACTTTCCTCTATTCTAACACAAAAGCCATGTCTTTACCAATCTCTGATTGAAGAATTAGGAATTTTACGCTACAATAGAGATAACACAGAGAAAGAGCAAGGTTATGATTCCAGCTTACATTCAAATCCATGATCAGATTAAGTCTGAGATTGATCAAAAAATATGGAAAATCGGGGAGCGCCTTCCTAGCGAACGCGATCTGGCTGAGAAATTTCAGGTGAGTCGGATGACGCTGAGGCAGGCTATTACCCTTCTGGTTGAAGAAGGAGTGCTTGAAAGACGAGTAGGAAGTGGCACCTTTATTACCAGCACGCGCGTCCAAGAAAAAATGCGAGGCACAACCAGTTTTACAGAAATTATGAAATCGCAAGGCAAGGAACCTTCTAGCCAAGTGATTTCTTACCGTAAAACCATTCCTAGCCTCCAAGAAGTGGACAAATTGGGCATTGATAAGACAGAAACCATCATTCGGATGGAGCGGGTCCGGTATGCCGATGGGATCCCTGTTGTTTATGAAGTGGCCTCTATTCCAGAGAAATTTATTAAAAATTTCAATCGTGAAGAGGTTACCAGCCATTTCTTCCAAACCTTGGGGCGCCATGGCTATAAGATTGGAAAGTCGCACCAGACCATCTATGCGC
>CABKMC010000190.1 GCA_902373455.1 uncultured Streptococcus sp. | reverse complement strand
ATATTGTATCAAGTTATGGAGAATTTAGCTATGAAAAAATTTCTCGAGATCGTTAAAGACCGAGCAAATGAATTTTTCAATGGAAAAGTCAGTACCCCTGCCCCATTAGAAGATGAGATAATTATTGAAATCATTCAACAAGCATTGCGAAAAAAACAAGGGGTTCATGTTATTTTTTCAAACAAGAGTTTTACAGGCGATATTGTCAAGTATGACCAAGAACGCCGACAACTGATCGTGAAAAATTTTAAAAAGAGTATGTCCACGATTATTCGGATTTCTGAGATCCAGAAAATCAGTTTGGTCCCCAATAATATTCGCATCGCCCAACAAAAAGGAGAGGTTTAACCCTCTCTTTTTTTGTTATACTCGAACAGTTTTACTTGCGCCATCTTTTGAGTAGAGATTGATCAAACCTTCTTGGCAAGAACGAATCATATCTCCCGGTTTCACTTCTTGTGGGACAGTGATCGTGAGAAGTTCCATCGGATTTGGTGCGCGATCAATCTTCAATCCATCCTTATCATGCAAGTCTTGGATCTGACATTCAAAATGTCGGAAGCCTGGTCCGTAGAATTCCACTTGGTCCCCTTCATTGATCACATTCCGTTGACGAATCGTCGCTGTCATGGTAGATGGATCAAAGTCCACTACTTCTCCTACAAATTTGTATTGAGGAATCTTACGACGTGCCCCAAACAATTGTTCATTTTCAGTCGGTGTTTGGTAGTAGAATCCAGTTGCCAATTCACGTTGAGCAACCTTCCACAATTCATTGATCAAATCATCCTTGATGGCATAAAAGGCTTCTGGACTTTCCATATAAGCATCGCAAGCAGCCTTGTAACAGTTGGCCACTGTTGATACGTAATGGACAGATTTCATTCGGCCTTCAATCTTCAAGCTATCAACCCCATTGTCAATCATGTCTGGAATATTCTCGATCATACACATGTCCACGGCTGACATAGAGTATTCTTCTGGGACTTGCCCCTTGATACTCTTACGTTCTTGGCCGAATGGCATGTCGTAAAGGTCGTATTTCCAACGGCAAGATTGAGAACAGCCACCACGGTTGGCATCCCGGTCAGACATGTGGTTAGAAAGGGTACAACGTCCGGAATAGGAAATACACATCGCTCCATGAACGAAGGCTTCGATCTCCAGATCGGTACGCTTACGGATCTCTGCCAACTCTTCCATGGATACCTCGCGGGCCAAGACGACACGTGTCAAGCCATATTCTTTCCAAAAATGGAAAGTCTCCACATTGGTTGCAGAAGCTTGCGTAGACAAGTGAATATTGAGTCCAGGTGCATAAGTTGCACAAATTTCAATCAAGGCCGGGTCTGAGACGATCACGGCGTCAAGGCCCATATCCCGCAATTCACGGAACCATTCTCCAGCCCCTTGTTCATTTCCTTCATGTGTTACCATGTTCGAGGCTACGTGTACATCAACTCCACGTGCATGAGCGTATTCAATTCCCTCGCGTAGTTCATCCATAGTAAAGTTTCCGGCACGGCTACGCAAACCATAGGCTTGTCCACCAACGAACACAGCGTCTGCCCCATAATTAACGGCAACTTTTAGTTTTTCTAATGTTCCAGCAGGTACCAAAACCTCTGGGCGTTTTTTTGTATTTGTCATGTTTTCTCCAATTTACAAGATTGTCGATATAATGAATAGCCTCTTCGTTCCCTGAAAAAGGAAAACTCTCAAACGAAGAAGCCCTAGTTTTTTATTATTTTACACGGTCTGGCTCATAATCATAGAAACCAGTATCCAAACCACGATTGGCTGGATGCAATTTGCGGATTTCTTCATCAAACAGATAGGCTTGATCTTGCGTGAAGGTTCCTTTTTGAATCAAATCACGGGCCTTGATAAAGTACTCTGTAATCTTGACAAAGTTTTCACCCGGACAGTAGACACCGTCGAGTTTCCAATGATCAAAGCCATGTTCTACTAACTCAGACAATTTGGTCATCATATTCAAGTCATTATTTGAGAAGATATGGGTTCCATGTTTGTCTTCGTAGACCGAATAGTGAGAATTTGGATCTCCTGGTTCTGCTAAGAACAGATCGCGATCTTTGGTCACAGAATCCTCTGTCTTGATGAAGTTGTAATAGTTCTGAAGAAGAGGTCGTTTTGAATGGTGAATAATGCTAGCACCGTAAACCAATACTTCTGCTGGAATCTGAAGATTCTCAGCCATTACGAATAATTCGGCAGATGGAATCTCACGAGCCAAAACAGCCT
>CABKMC010000189.1 GCA_902373455.1 uncultured Streptococcus sp. | reverse complement strand
GTCATCAACAATACCTTCGTACGTGAAGCAGGCGTTGATTTCAAAAAAGCTATCTATGTTGAAAAGAAAGACAACAACTCAAAACAATGGTACAACGTGATCGCTGCTAAAAAAGATTGGGAAAAATCTGATAAAGCAAAAGCAATCAAAGAAATCATCAAAGCCTATCACAAAGACAATGTGAAGAAAGTGATCGAAGAATCTTCAGAAGGAATGGACCAACCAGTCTTCTAAGATTCGATCTCAAGTGTATGAAGGAGGTGGAGAAGCAATTCTCTACCTCTTATCGTGTATTAGGAGGAATGCATGCCTTTTGCAACAGAAGCGGAACAAATTCGTAAATTTGAAAATGATGAGGTCGCACAACATTATTTTGAAGTGTTGCGAACCTTGATTTCAAAAAAATCCATCTTTGCTCAACAAGTAGGTCTCAAGGAAGTGGCCAACTATTTGGGGGAAATTTTTACAGCTGCAGGAGCCAAAGTCGAAGTTGATGATAGCTACACAGCCCCTTTTGTGATTGCCAAATTTTTCTCCCCAAATCCAGACGCAAAAACCATCATCTTCTATAACCACTATGATACAGTACCAGCGGATGGAGACCAACCTTGGACGGGAGATCCTTTTACCTTATCGGTTCATTACGGGACCATGTACGGTCGAGGGGTTGATGATGACAAGGGACATATCACAGCTCGTCTCACAGCTCTTCGAAAATACATTCGTGAAAGTGGCGATTTGCCAGTCAATATCACCTTTATCATCGAAGGGGCAGAGGAGTCTGCATCGACAGACCTGGATAAATATTTGGCCAAACACAAGAAGCACTTGCGAGGGGCAGATCTTCTAGTCTGGGAACAAGGAACCCGAAATAATCAGGGTCAGTTGGAAATTTCTGGTGGTAGCAAAGGGATCGTCACCTTTGATATGGTGGTGAAGAGTGCAGAAGTGGATATCCATTCCAGCTATGGTGGTGTCGTAGACTCTGCTTCCTGGTATTTGTTAAATGCTATTGCAAGCCTACGTGACAAAGAAGGTCGAATCTTGGTGGATGGGATTTACGACCAGATTCAAGAACCCAATGAACGCGAGCTGGCTTTGATTGAACAATATGCCAACAAAGGCCCAGTAGATGTTGCAGAAACCTATGGTCTTACTCTCCCCGTCTTGAAGGAAGACCGGAAAGAATTTCTGCGCCGTTTCTATTTTGAACCAGCCTTGAATATTGAAGGTTTTGGTTCTGGTTACCAAGGTCAAGGTGTCAAGACCATTCTTCCAGCAGAGGCACGTGCTAAGATGGAGGTGCGCTTGGTTCCAGGACTAGATCCCAAAGATGTCTTAGAAAAGATCAAGCAGCAATTGAAGAAAAATGGCTATGATCAGGTCGAATTGGTCTACACTCTCGGTGAAATGAGTTACCGAAGTGATATGAGTGCCCCATCGATTTTAAATGTTATTCAGCTGGCCAAAGATTTCTATAGAGAAGGGGTTTCAGTTCTTCCTACAACAGCGGGAACAGGACCAATGCATACGGTATTTGAGGCTTTGCAGGTACCGATGGCAGCCTTTGGAATTGGCAATGCCAATAGCCGTGACCATGGGGGCGATGAAAATGTGAAAATCGCCGATTATTACACCCATATTGAATTGATAAAGGAGTTAATAGCAAGTTATGAGTAAAGCAATGATTCAGCTGGACCACATTGATGTGACCTTCCAGCAAAAGAAACGTCAGATTCAAGCTGTCAAAGATGTGACCATTCAGATCAATGAAGGCGATATCTATGGGATTGTGGGTTATTCCGGAGCCGGAAAATCGACCTTGGTTCGGGTGATCAATCTCTTGCAAGTGCCTAGCGCCGGAACCATCACTGTGGATGGAGATGTGATCTACCAAAATCAAGTAACTTTGAAACCAGCTGCCCTAAGAGAGAAACGTCGGGATATCGGGATGATCTTCCAACACTTCAACTTGATGGCTCAAATGACTGTCGCAGAAAATGTTGCCTTCGCTCTTAAACATTCTAAATTGAACAAAGAACAAAAGAATGAGAAAGTGGCGAAATTGTTGGAACTAGTCGGTCTAGCTGACCGTGCAGAAAATTACCCAGCCCAATTGTCTGGTGGTCAAAAGCAACGGGTAGCGATTGCGCGTGCCCTTGCCAACGATCCAAAGATTTTGATCTCAGATGAGTCAACTTCAGCCCTGGATCCGAAGACGACCAAACAAATTCTAGCTTTATTGCAAGAATTGAACAAAAAACTTGGCTTAACCATTGTCTTGATC
>CABKMC010000188.1 GCA_902373455.1 uncultured Streptococcus sp. | reverse complement strand
GAGAAAGAAGAAGCTTTTTCTAAAACAGGCTGTGCCTTACATTTTTGGCTCTTACTGATCTTATTTGTGAGCATGTGTTTCTTATCTCTTGGATTTGGATCACACCTATCTTCCTTCTATTTTTGGATTATTTTACTTTTGGTTTTGTTATTCATTCCATTTTATATTGTTGTGAAAATCCGTGAAGATCATCTACAATCCTTAGAGAACTTGGATGCACAATTTAAATGGATGGCCTTTCGAAATATGATCGAAAGTATTCCAAATTTCAACCAAGCAGAACTTGAGAGTGTCATCCTATGGAATCGCATCTTAGTCTATGCAACCCTGTATGGCCAAGCAAAAAAAGTGAGCCAGGTACTCCAAAATCATCAGATTTCCTTACCATATGAAGACTGGGACACTGTTCTTTGGCTAACAACCTCCCCAAATACCTTCCTAGACGGCTCTACCTTGATGAACTATGCAGATGATTCCTATAGTGTTTCGAGCTTCTCTATTAACTCTTCAGATGGCAGTGGCGGCTTTGACGGCGGTGGCTTCTCTGATGGTGGAGGTGGTGGAGGATTTGGTGCCTTTTGATAGCCGTGAAAAGAAGACTAGAATCTACGGATTTTGGTCTTTTTTTGCGTCCCCAAAAAGATCCATCATTGAAAAAAGTGCCTCTTTTCGCTATAATAGAAAAGATAGAGAAATTGAGGAGAGATCCGATGTAAAGATGAATTTGTAAATTTATCAGAAAATAAAAAGAGAAAGAATAGAGAAAGAATTAGGAATATGAACGTACAAGAAGAAATTAAAAAACGCCGTACCTTTGCCATTATCTCCCACCCGGATGCTGGTAAAACGACGATTACAGAGCAGTTGCTCTACTTTGGGGGAGAGATTCGGGAAGCCGGTACCGTAAAAGGGAAGAAAACAGGAAACTTTGCTAAATCTGACTGGATGGATATCGAAAAACAACGTGGGATTTCGGTAACCTCATCTGTTATGCAGTTCGACTATGATGGCAAACGGGTCAATATCCTTGATACGCCAGGGCACGAGGACTTCTCAGAAGATACTTATCGGACCTTGATGGCGGTGGACGCTGCCGTCATGGTGGTGGACTCTGCCAAAGGGATCGAGGCCCAAACCAAGAAATTGTTTGAGGTTGTGAAACACCGTGGCATTCCCGTCTTTACCTTTATGAATAAGCTAGACCGTGACGGTCGTGAGCCACTGGACCTCTTACAAGAATTGGAAGAAGTCTTGGGCATCGCCAGTTACCCAATGAACTGGCCGATTGGGATGGGGAAAGCCTTTGAGGGACTCTACGATCTTTATAACCAACGTTTGGAACTCTATAAAGGAGACGAGCGTTTTGCTAGTCTAGAAGACGGAGACAAGCTTTTTGCTAACAACCCTTTCTACGAGCAAGTAAAAGACGATATCGAACTCTTGCAAGAAGCAGGAAATGACTTTTCAGAAGAAGCCATCCTTGCAGGTGAATTGACTCCCGTCTTCTTCGGCTCAGCCTTAACCAATTTTGGAGTACAGACTTTCTTGGAAACCTTCCTCAAGTTTGCTCCGGAACCACACGGCCACAAGAAGACAGATGGAGAACTTGTCGATCCTTATGATAAGGATTTCTCAGGCTTTGTCTTTAAGATTCAGGCCAACATGGATCCTCGTCACCGCGACCGGATCGCCTTTGTGCGGATCGTATCTGGCGAATTTGAGCGTGGGATGAGCGTCAACCTGCCTCGTACTGGTAAGGGTGCTAAGTTATCTAACGTGACTCAATTTATGGCCGAAAGCCGTGAAAATGTCAGCAATGCTGTAGCAGGAGACATCATCGGGGTTTACGATACCGGTACTTATCAGGTTGGAGATACTTTGACAGTGGGCAAAAACAAGTTTGAATTTGAACCACTGCCAACCTTTACGCCTGAAATCTTCATGAAAGTGTCAGCCAAGAACGTCATGAAGCAAAAATCCTTCCACAAAGGGATTGAGCAATTGGTGCAAGAAGGAGCTATTCAGCTCTATACCAACTACCAAACAGGTGAATACATGCTTGGTGCTGTTGGTCAACTTCAGTTTGAAGTCTTTAAGCACCGGATGGAAAATGAATACAATGCCGAAGTGGTCATGAGCCCAATGGGTAAAAAGACCGTTCGCTGGATCAAACCAGAAGACTTAGATGAGCGCATGTCTTCAAGCCGAAACATCTTGGCGAAGGACCGCTTTGACCAACCAGTCTTCCTCTTTGAAAACGACTTTGCCCTCCGTTGGTTTGCGGATAAGTATCCAGACGTTGAGC
>CABKMC010000187.1 GCA_902373455.1 uncultured Streptococcus sp. | reverse complement strand
CAGTTATTTCAGCGTCAGTTGTTGGACACCCTGTTCGTGCGATCAAAAATAAATTGGCTTCTGCCTATAACCAAGCTGAAAAAGATTTCTTGGCAGGTAAGAAGACTCAAGAAGAAATTGAAGAATTAGGAGCAGGAGCCCTTCGCAATGCTGTTGTTGATGGAGATGTTGACAATGGTTCTGTAATGGCGGGTCAAATTGCTGGACTTGTAAGCAAGGAAGAAACTTGTGCTGAAATTCTAGAGGATATCTATTATGGGGCAGCTAAAGTGATCCAAAGAGAAGCTGCTCGTTGGGCAGATGTAAAAGTCTAGTAACATCGAAAGGATTAGGATAGTGACAAAACGTGCGTTCTTATTTGCTGGTCAAGGGGCTCAGAAATTGGGCATGGCGAGCGATTTGTATGCGACTTATCCCGTTGTCAAGGAGACATTTGATACGGCTAGTCGTATTCTCGGTTATGATTTGCGTGAATTGATTGATTCTAACGAAGAAAAACTGAATCAGACACGCTATACTCAACCAGCTATTTTGACAACGTCAGTAGCCATTTATCGTCTCTTAGTAGAAAATGGTATCACTCCTGATATTGTTGCCGGCCTCTCTTTGGGGGAATATTCTGCCCTGGTTGCGGCTGGAGCTCTTTCGTTTGAAGATGCAGTAGCTTTGGTTGCGAAACGAGGTGAATTCATGGAAACGGCAGCTCCTGCTGGAAGTGGGAAAATGGTTGCTGTTATGAATACAGATCCAAGTTTGATCGAAGAGATTTGTCAACAAGCATCTGAAAAGGGTGTAGTGACACCAGCTAACTACAATACACCAGCACAAATTGTGATTGGTGGTGAGGTTGCAGCTGTGGACTATGCTGTTGAACTATTGAAGGAAGCAGGTGCCAAACGCTTGATCCCTTTGAATGTGTCAGGTCCATTCCACACAGCCTTACTGGAATCTGCTAGTCAAAAATTGGCGGCTGAACTAGAAAAAGTATCATTTAATGATTTTGATCTTCCTTTAGTTGGGAATACAGAAGCTACTATCATGAAGTCAGAAGATGTGAAAGCACTTTTGGCACGTCAAGTAAAAGAACCGGTTCGTTTCTATGATTCAATTGCTACGATTCAAGACTTTGGTGTAGATGAAGTCATCGAGATCGGACCTGGAAAAGTCTTGTCAGGATTCTTGAAGAAAATTGATAAAACTCTTCCAACTCATAACGTCGAAGATCAGGCTAGTCTAGATGCACTTCTGAATGCTTAAAACGAGGTAAAGATGGAACTTAAAAATAAAAATGTTTTTGTAACAGGTTCAACACGCGGAATTGGATTGGCTGTGGCTCATAAATTTGCGAGTCTCGGTGCCAATGTTGTCCTAAATGGACGTTCTGAAATTTCTGAGGACTTGCTTGCACAGTTTGCTGACTATGGTGTGACTGTTGTTGGTATTTCTGGGGATATTTCTAATGGCGAAGATGCGCAACGTATGGTGGCCGAAGCAATTGAAAAGCTTGGAAGTGTTGATGTTTTGGTCAATAACGCTGGCATCACAAACGACAAGTTGATGTTGAAAATGACTGAAGAAGATTTTGAACGGGTCTTGAAAATCAACTTGACAGGTGCCTTTAATATGACTCAAGCTGTCTTAAAACCGATGTCTAAAGCTCGTCAAGGGGCCATTATCAACATGTCCTCTGTTGTTGGTCTAATGGGGAATATCGGTCAAGCTAACTATGCGGCTTCAAAAGCTGGTTTGATTGGTTTCACTAAATCAGTAGCGCGTGAAGTTGCGGCTCGTGGCGTTCGTGTGAATGCCATTGCACCTGGTTTCATTGAATCAGATATGACTGATGCTATTCCAGAGAAAATGAAAGATGCCATGCTAGCTCAAGTGCCAATGAAACGAATTGGTCAAGCTGAAGAAGTGGCAGAAGTTGCGGCTTTCTTAGCAGGTCAAGAATATTTAACTGGTCAAACAATTGCCATTGATGGCGGCATGACTATGCAATAATGAATGCTTACTGATCGAAAATCACTTACTTAAATATCCATCCGACAAAAGGAGAATATATATGTCTACAAATCGTGTTGTTGTTACAGGTTACGGTGTAACCTCACCAATCGGAAATACACCAGAGGAGTTCTGGAATAGCCTTCATGAAGGAAAAATTGGAATCAAGCCCATTACGAAATTTGATGCTTCTGAAATTCCAGTCTTTAATGCTGGTGAAATTCAAGATTTCCCATTCGATAAATATTTTGTGAAAAAAGATCAAAATCGTATGGATACTTACTCATTGTATGCAATCTATGC
>CABKMC010000186.1 GCA_902373455.1 uncultured Streptococcus sp. | reverse complement strand
CCTCATTCTCGGAAAGGCAGCTTCACCTTTTGTATCGCTAGTGGATAATGATAATATCAAGGCTGCATTTGATGCGACGGATTATTTCATTCAACAAAACTACCGAAAAATTGCTTTTATCGGGGGAAACAAAGAACTGTTCGTATCTCAAGACCGCTACGAAGGTTATAAAGAAGCCCTCCAAAAAGCAGGGATTCCTCTCGATGAAAAACTGGTTCATTTCTCATTTGGGTTTATGTTAGAAGACAATTCTTATCAAATGATGGAGAGCCTTCCCCTAGCAGAGTTAGATGCCATCATGACAACCGATATTCTCGTTGCTGAAGGGGTGCGCCAATACCTATTAGAACACCAGCTGACAATCCCGATTATTTCCTTTGATTCGATTAAGCCACGACTCGATATTGAAGCCTATATTGACATCAATGCAGTGGAACTCGGACGCGAATCTGTTCGAACGATTCTACAAATTATCAAGGATCACAAAGAAGGAAAAACCGTTTGCTACCGTCAATTGATTGACCATACCATTACGAAACTTTAGGAGTCTTTATGTCTACATTTACTGCTTATTTAGATGACCAAGACCTGATTCTTATCCAAAAAGGAGAGGAGCATATCCTTCCTTTTTATTTGGAAACGAACCAAGGTCATCTTGCCTTAATCCCTGTCAAAACGTCAAGTGCAGCGATTGACACAGGAGACTATTTCTTAAGCCCTATTCCGCTTGAACTCGGAGAAGAGTACACCATCTACGATGCTGCTGGAAATTCTTCTATTCTCCACTATCGTCAAATTGTTCGCAAACCCATTTTTGATCAAACCTTCACCTATACTGGAGAGGATCTAGGAAGTTTCTACACACTACGTCAGACGCAATTTAAATTCTGGGCACCCATTTCGCAAGATGTGACCCTCCATATCGAAGATCAGGTCTATCCAATGAATCGTACAGAAAACGGTGTCTGGGAACTCGTGCTCAAAGGGGATTGGGAAGGAGCTGCCTACCACTATGAGTTTCGTGTCAATGGCCTAGAACGTCGGATTCATGATCCCTATGCTCTATCCTCTTTAGCGAACTCTGGAGATAGCTTGGTCATCGACCGGAAGAAGATCACACGTCCTATCAGGCGTGCTGCTCGTCAATTAGACCCGACAGAAGCAATCATCTACGAGATGAGCGTTCGGGATTTCTCTGTCCAAAAAGAGGCCGACTTTAAACACCCTGGTAAGTTTAAAGGGTTAACAGAATCGCCCCAACTAAATGGCCAGATCCTTGGATTTGATTACCTTCAAAAACTGGGCATTACCCATGTACAGTTACTTCCAGTTTACGATTTCGGTAGTGTCGATGAAGAGGATCAATGGAAAGCCTACAACTGGGGCTATGATCCTGTTCAATACAATGTTCCAGAAGGCAGCTATGCGAGTGATCCTAACGATCCTTATGCGCGAATCCTAGAGCTCCAAGACACCATTGACACCTATCACCGGGCCAATCTGAGTGTCATCATGGATGTAGTCTACAATCACGTCTACCAGGCAGATGAGTATGCTTTTGAACAGATCGTTCCTGGTTATTTCTACCGCTATAATGCAGAGGGAGAGCGGACCAATGGAACCTTCTGCGGAAATGACGTGGCAAGTGAGCGCTCCATGGTGAGACAGTATATCAAGCAATCTCTCAAACAATGGGTTTCCCTCTACGGCTTTGATGGTTTCCGCTTTGACTTGATGGGAATCTTAGACATTCAAACCATGACAGAGATTGCAGAGGAGCTCCGTGAAATCTATCCTAACGTCTATCTCTATGGCGAAGGGTGGAAGATGGATACAGGCCTCTCTGAAGACCAGCTCGCTCACCAGTACAACTCAAAACGATTACCAGATTTTGGCTTTTTCAGTGATAATTTCCGGGATACGGTCAAGAGAACACTCTTAGCCGGTCACCGTTGTGATAGTCAACATCCAGCCAATGATTTTTCTAATATCCTAACAGCAAATGTCGGGAAAGTAGGACCTGCTCATTTCATCCAACCTCAACAAGCCATTCAGTACGTCGAATGCCATGACAATGCAACTGTTTTTGATTATTTCCAACTTGAAAAAGAAGAGATTCGTCTAGAGGAGCGAAAAGCTCTCTCACGCCTCGCTCTTCATTTGGTATTATTATCCCAAGGTGTACCTTTTATCCATGCTGGTCAAGAATGTTACCGCACAAAAGGGCTCGAAGACAACACCTATAACTTGCCAGATAGTCTCAACCAATTGGACTGGACATCCCTTTCAAAATGCCAAGAAGAACTTG
>CABKMC010000185.1 GCA_902373455.1 uncultured Streptococcus sp. | reverse complement strand
CACTCAACCACTGCGTCTTGCTCGACAATCCAAAAATAATTGAGAGGCTAGGATTTTTGTCCCAGCCTCGTTTTTTTCTTGGATCAATTTGAAAAGAAGCGGACCGATCTAAGAGAGGTTGGATGGATGAACACAATGAAAACTTTATGAAAATTTCACCATTTCGGTTGACAGTCTTGAAAAAAAGGAGTAGAATAACCCCTGTTTTATGAAAAGAGGCAGGGAATCCCCGGCCTCATGATCTTTTTTCAAGGAGTTTTTTATGTTTTCAACATTGAAAAAATGGTTTATTGGCCGTCCGTTGAAATCTGGTGCAGAAGGTGAAGGAGGGTTGCTTGGGAAAATGCAGGCCTTGGCCATGCTCTCTAGTGACGCGCTTTCTTCTATCGCCTACGGTCCAGAGCAAGTTATCCTGGTCCTGATGACCGTATCAGCAGGAGCCATTTGGTGGTCCATTCCAATTGGGATTGTGGTTCTAGTTCTCTTAGCCAGTTTAACGATTTCTTATCGCCAGGTCATTCATGCCTATCCTCAAGGGGGAGGGGCCTACATGGTGACTACGGAGAATTTGTCTCCGAAAGCGGGGTTGATCGCTGGTGGCAGTCTCTTGGTCGACTACATGCTGACAGTAGCAGTATCTGTTTCTTCCGGTGCAGATGCTATCACGTCAGCGATCCCTTCTCTTCATCCTTATAATCTTCACATTTCCATTTTGTTGGTCTTGGTCTTGATGCTGATGAACCTGAGGGGATTGCGCGAATCGGCGACATCGTTGATGATTCCGGTCTACCTTTTCATTGTCAGTACCATTGCCTTGATCGGCTATGGTGTGATCCAAATTTTGACTGGTCAATTGGCCTATAACGCGACTGCTCATGTGGGTCAAACCATTTCAGGGGTTAGTGTCATTCTCTTGTTGCGGGCCTTTACGAGTGGATCAGCTTCCCTAACAGGGGTTGAAGCTATCTCCAATTCGGTTCCTTTCTTTAAGAAACCAAAAGCAAATAATGCAGCCTCTACCTTGACCATCATGGCTTTGATTTTAGGGATCATGTTTGCAGGGATTACCTTCCTCAATTACTGGGTGGGTGTTGTACCAGCAAAAGGGGTAACAACTCTAGCTCAAATGGCCCAAGCTATCTTAGGAAATTCTCCGGTCGGACAAGCCTTCTTCTACGTTTTCCAATTATCAACAGCCTTGATCCTGGCAGTTGCAGCGAATACTGGGTTCTCAGCCTTTCCAATGTTGGCCTTTAACATGGCTAAAAACAAATACATGCCACACATGTATATGGAAAAAGGGGATCGTCTGGGCTATTCCAATGGGATTTTGACCTTGGCGATTGGTGCGATTGTCTTGCTCTTGATCTTTGATGGGCAAACAGAAAGTTTGATTCCGCTTTATACCATTGGGGTCTTCATTCCTTTTGCCCTTTCTCAAACAGGGATGGTGATCCACTGGAAACGCCAGTATCAAAAAGGATTTCTCAAGTATTCACTTGCCAATATCCTGGGGGCAGCTATCTGTTATGGGATTGTCTTGATCCTCTTGTTGTTCCGTCTGCGTGAGATCTGGCCCTTCTTCCCTATTATTGGTCTTTTGCTTTGGATGTTCTTGAGTATCCGTAATCACTATGATAAAGTTGCGGCTCAATTGCGCTTGGGAGGTAAGATCGAAAAGACAAGTTATGCGGGCAATACCGTGATTGTCCTTGTCGGAAATGTCACTCAGGTAAGTGTGGGAGCGATGAGTTATGCAAATAGCCTAGGAAACGATGTGATAGCCATGCACGTCTCAACGGAAGAAACCAAGGTTAAAGATGCAGAGGTAGCAGAAGAATTTAAGCACTATTTCCCTCATATTCGCTTTGAAAATGTCATGACGAGCTACCGGGATATTATTCAACCAACAGTTGAATTTGTCTCTAAAGTATCTGAGGAAGCTAAGGAAAAAGGGAATACTGTCACAGTCTTAGTCCCTCAATTCATTCCTAAAAAACATTGGCAAAATATTCTCCACAACCAAATGAGTTTGAAATTGAAGTACGCACTTCGTTGGCATGAAGAAGTGGTTGTGGCAAGCTATTCTTACCATTTGTCTGAGTAAACACCGTATATAGAAAAGATGTCTGCTTGAGCAGGCATCTTTTTGGATTTTCTCACACGAAAAAACCCATTCGAAAGTCTTGTAAGATACAGCCTTGATCTTGAAAAAATGTTTAAAAAATGCTAGAATAAAAAGAACATTTTAGATTTTGAAAAAATCAAAGTAAGGAAAAAAATGGCAAATTTAGTAAAAACAATTATTGAAAATGATCGAGGCGAAA
>CABKMC010000184.1 GCA_902373455.1 uncultured Streptococcus sp. | reverse complement strand
ATTCGTTAGAATTCGATTTCATCGTCCCACCTCCGCACAGTTGAGTAGGGCTGTAAAAGCTGATGAAATCAGCGTAGTAGAGCCCACTCAACCACTGCGTCTTGCTCGACAATCCAAAAATAATTGAGAGGCTAGGACTTTTGTCCCAGCATCGTTGTTTTAGACACTTTTTCCAGAGTGGAGACTAACGGGCAAGAAATAACCGGTAGTCGCTACTTTTTTTCCTTCGATCTTTTGGAGTAAAAGATCCACCATGAGGATAGCAATGTCTTCGAGGGGTTGTTGGATGGTTGTCAGTTCAGGTGTATAGGTCTCAATGAACTGGGTTCCATCATAACCAATCACTTTCAAATCCTGGGGAATCTGAATATCTAATTCTCTAGCGACTTTCATGATCAAGATCGCCGTCAAATCATCGGAGGCGAAAATGGCATCTGGTTTGTGGTGGGTTAAAATCTGTTTGATTTCCATTTCTTTGCGAATAGGGGAGAAATCACTGGAAACATTAATGATCATGGACTCAGGTAGAACCGATGCAAACCCCGCATGACGCAAGCCTGTTGGGGAGTTGGAGTTGTCATTCCCTGTGATCATGATAATCTTTCGGGCTCCGGTTTTTACTAAAGTTTCTGCTGCAAGCACCCCGCCAGCGTAGTTGTCTGAAGAGACAACCGGAATTTCTGGGGAGAGGTTGCGGTCAAAAGCAATGATAGGAGCAGTTACCCGGTTGTAATCTTCAATGCCCAAATTATGACTTCCTGAAATGATGCCATCTACCTGGTTAGCCTCCAACATCTCAATATATTCGCGCTCTTTTTCGGAGTCGTGTTCACTATTGCAGATGATGGTTTTATAGCCGTGTTTGAAGAGTTGGTGCTCTAGTTTGTCGATTAATTCAGCATAGAAAACATTGCTGATGTTGGGAAAGATCAAGCCGACTAACTTGGCTGATTTTCCTTGGAGGCTACGAGCAACATTGTTAGGTTTATAGCCCAATTCTCGCATGGCTTCTTGGACTTTTTGGATCGTTTTTTCAGACAGGTATCCTTTTTTATTGATGACCCGTGAGACAGTAGTAGGGCTGACACCGGCGAGTTTGGCGACATCAGTTAGCTTTGCGACCATAATCAAGTTCGTAGTAAGTTCCAGTAGGGTTTCCAGACTTGATCAATATTCCATTTTGATCCGCATGTGGGTAGACCCGACCAGAAAATACTTTTTCTCCTTTATTGATAAAGATTTCAAAAATTGAATTGTCAATGAAAATATTAGCGGTTGTGGCTTGGTTAGCGATTGGGCAGCTACGGCTCGTACCGAATTCTTGGGCATATTGCTCACCTGCCTGGCTACGATCGACTGTGACTAATCCCTTAGAGAGATCGAATGAGAGAGCTAAGCCCTTTCCTTCTGCATCTGCAAAGAGGACGATTTCGTTTTGGCTATCTTTTTCAAACTGCAATTCCAATTCATAGCAGTTCTTGGTTTGTGCCTTGTTGGCAAATGCCTCACCCTCAGCGCGCAAGTCCTTGATGGCTTCGACTGGGTATTGGTAGAGTTTTCCGTCTTTGATGGTTAATTCTTTGACCAGTGAGAGAGCTCCTTGATAGTCATAGGAATCTGTTGGATAAGAAACATCAGGAAGACCTAGCCAGCTGACAGCATAGGCACGTCCATCGGGGGCATTGAATCCTTGAGTTGCATAGGCTTCAAAACCATAGTCGAGATTATGCAATTCAGATACATCCACCATTTTGGCCTTTTCTGGGTCAAAGCTTGCCCCGATCTTGTACATATTTGGATAGATATTGTCATAATCGAGAACTGATTTATCTAAGCCTTGAGGGCAGTAGAGGAGAATGGGTTGGTCTCCAACAAAGACGAGGTTGGGACATTCCATCATATAAGCTGTCCGGTCATTTGCAAAATCCAAGTCACCGACTGCAACCCAGTTGGTATAGTCGTTATCTACAGCCTTATAGAGACGGATGAATCCTTTCTTCTCAAGGTCTTGACCGCCAACGATAGCGTAGAATTGACCCTTGAAATTAAAAATCTGTGGGTCACGGAAGTGATCCGTAGAGTCAGCCGGTTGATCAATCAAGATTTTGTCAATTTTTTCAATCTTTCCGTCCTTGTCCATCAAAGCACCGACTTGGTAAGGATGACGAACCCATTCTGCATCACGAACATTTCCGGTGTAGAATAAGAATAGTTTGTCACCAAACTGCATGGCTGATCCGGAATAAGCGCCATGGCTATCCAGTTCAGTGTCTGGAAAAAGCGTTACCCCAGTTTCTTTGAAATGAACCAAGTCTTCACTTTCTGTTTGTACC
>CABKMC010000183.1 GCA_902373455.1 uncultured Streptococcus sp. | reverse complement strand
ACCTTGACAAAGCTCAGAAATAATTGTAAACTTAATATGTTAACAGAAACATTCCGTTTTAGGAATCCGTTCTTTCTGTTTTCTGACTTTTTTAGGATGCTCCTTATCATGATACATTTTTTCTAAAAGAGTCAGTTATCATTTAGGTCTCCTTATAAATATACAAGGGTTAACAGCTAGTTAACCCTTGTATTTTTGATTTTCATTAAAAAGACGGCCTATTGCTAGACCGTCTTTAGAATTTATTTATCCCCTTTATTGCGGATGACAAAGCCATTTTTCTTTTCATTGGAAGTGCGATGAGGACGTTTATTACCTTTGCCTTCAAAGTCTCGGCTATTTTTATTCGACTTGCGTTTGAAATCACGGCGTCCACCTTCACGGTCATCTCTGCGATTTCGGTCACGGCGTTGGTCTCCACGACGGCCATTTCCACGGCCCCCTTTGCCTTTCCCACCAAAGCCACCACCAGATGGTTTAAATGGCAATGGTTTTTCACGCGCAATTTCAACTTCTGGAAGACTATCTGGATCTTGAACGGTCAAGCTCAAGATATACATAGCCAATTCTTCAGGAGTGAATTCTGCAGCCAATTTGCGAGCATCCTTACCAAACTTCTCAAAGTTAGTTCGGATTTTTTCATCCTCAAAGTCTCGCTCAATTTTCTTCAGCGCTACTTGTTTTTTCGCTTGGAAGGCTTCTGCTGCTGTTGCAGGTTTCATTCCCTTCATCCGCTTTTTAGTCAAGTTCTCAATGATTTGCAAATAGCCCATTTCATTTGGCGAAACAAAGGTAATGGATTGCCCTGTTTTCCCAGCACGACCTGTCCGTCCGATCCGGTGAACATAGCTTTCTGGGTCTTGTGGAATATCGTAGTTGTAGACATGGGTCACACCTGAAATGTCCAAACCACGTGCCGCAACGTCCGTTGCCACCAAGACGTCCAAGTTCCCATTTTTAAAGTCACGAAGTACACGAAGACGTTTGTTTTGATCCAAATCTCCGTGAATCCCTTCTGCTCGGAAACCACGGATCTTCAAGCCACGCGTCAATTCATCGACCCGGCGTTTAGTCCGACCAAAGACAATGGCAAGCTCCGGTTGCTCGACATCCATCAATCGAGTCATGGTATCAAACTTTTCGCCTTCTTTGACACGAATATAGTATTGATCGACCAAGTCCGTGGTCAATTCTTTAGCCGCAATCTTAACGTGTTCTGGCTCTTTCATAAACTGAACACCGATACGCTTGATCGCTTCTGGCATCGTTGCTGAAAAGAGCAAGGTCTGGCGTGTTTCCGGAACACGGCTAATGATAGCTTCGATATCTTCCAAGAAGCCCATATTGAGCATTTCATCTGCTTCATCCAGGATCAAGGTTTCAATATGATCGAGTTTCAAGGCCTTGCGCTTGATCAAATCTAGCAAACGTCCAGGTGTTCCCACAACGATGTGAGCGCCTGACTTCAAAGCTTTAATTTGCTTTTCAATGCTTGATCCACCATAGACAGAGCGAACCTTGACACCCTTACTGCGTCCAAAGCGGAAGAGTTCTTCCTGACTTTGAACCGCCAATTCACGCGTTGGGGCAATGACAAGTGCTTGAATCACTGTATTATCGACATCGATCTTCTCCAACGTTGGAAGACCGAAAGCGGCTGTTTTACCAGTCCCTGTTTGCGCTTGACCGATGACATCTTTTCCTTCAAGAGCCAACGGAATGGTTTGTTCTTGGATTGGGCTTGCTTCTACAAAGCCAGCTTTTTCAATTTCTGCTAATAATTCAGCAGATAAGTTAAATTCGTTGAATTTCAATTCTTTCTTCTTTCTAAAAAGTGGTGCGAAGCCACTTTATCACACTTCTTTCAATGCGAAAACGCACTGATTGCATAGGAAGTCTCCTTCCCGGTTACCTGTCGCAAGACTCATCTAAAGAAAAACTCAGTCCGTCTGTTATGGACTACATTTTCTTTAGAGAAAAATGTTTTGCGTCCTAACGGATGTTGTTGACTAGAATCGTTTTTTCAAACAAATAGGCAACATGATCCTACTTGCGGGAGTCTTCTTTCGAACAAAAGCCTTCCATCTGCTCCGTCTCCCCAGCATTTCTCTCATACAAGTTTGCAACTTATCTAGTATAACATAATGAAGAGGCAAATGATAGTCACAGGAGATTAATTTTATTTTTTAGGAAAAAATCCTGGATCGCTTGAAATCAGAAAAGTGACGCAAATCCTAGCCAGGACTGGTTTTCTTCTTGCGACCATTTCATATACTTCATCATTGGAGTATAAAAAAATCGGAAAACTTTTATTTTTTGGTAACTCTTATCTTGCGTTTTTACAAATAAATATGTATAATAC
>CABKMC010000182.1 GCA_902373455.1 uncultured Streptococcus sp. | reverse complement strand
GCAAACCCAGAAGGGAACCGTACAACTCCATCTGTTGTGTCATTCAAAAACGGTGAAATCATCGTTGGTGACGCTGCAAAACGTCAAGCAGTCACAAACCCAGATACGATCATCTCTATCAAATCTAAGATGGGTACTTCTGAAAAAGTTTCTGCAAACGGTAAAGAATACACACCACAAGAAATCTCAGCTATGATTCTTCAATACTTGAAAGGTTATGCTGAAGATTACCTTGGTGAAAAAGTAACGAAAGCAGTTATCACAGTTCCTGCTTACTTCAACGATGCACAACGTCAAGCAACTAAAGATGCTGGTAAAATCGCGGGCCTTGAAGTAGAACGTATCGTCAACGAACCAACAGCAGCAGCCCTTGCTTATGGTTTGGATAAGACTGACAAAGAAGAAAAAATCTTGGTATTCGACCTTGGTGGTGGTACATTCGACGTATCTATCCTTGAATTGGGTGATGGTGTCTTTGATGTATTGGCAACTGCAGGGGATAACAAACTCGGTGGTGACGACTTTGACCAAAAAATCATCGACTACATGGTTGAAGAATTCAAGAAAGAAAATGGTATCGACTTGTCAACAGACAAGATGGCGCTTCAACGTTTGAAAGATGCAGCTGAAAAAGCGAAGAAAGACCTTTCTGGTGTGACTTCAACTCAAATCAGCTTGCCATTCATCACTGCAGGCGCTGCTGGACCTCTTCACTTGGAAATGACCTTGACTCGTGCGAAATTCGACGATTTGACTCGTGACCTTGTAGAACGTACGAAAACTCCAGTTCGTCAAGCCCTTTCAGATGCAGGTTTAAGCTTGTCAGAAATCGACGAAGTCATCCTTGTAGGTGGTTCAACTCGTATCCCTGCCGTTGTAGAAGCAGTTAAGGCTGAAACTGGTAAAGAACCAAATAAATCAGTGAACCCTGATGAAGTTGTGGCTATGGGTGCTGCGATCCAAGGTGGTGTGATCACTGGTGATGTCAAAGACGTTGTCCTTCTTGATGTAACTCCATTGTCACTTGGTATCGAAACAATGGGTGGAGTATTTACAAAACTTATCGACCGCAACACTACAATTCCAACTTCTAAATCACAAGTCTTCTCAACTGCAGCAGACAACCAACCAGCCGTTGATATCCACGTTCTTCAAGGGGAACGCCCAATGGCAGCAGATAACAAGACTCTTGGACGCTTCCAATTGACAGATATCCCAGCTGCACCTCGTGGTATCCCACAAATCGAAGTAACATTCGACATCGACAAGAACGGTATCGTATCTGTTAAGGCCAAAGACCTTGGAACTCAAAAAGAACAAACAATTGTTATCCAATCTAACTCAGGTTTGACAGATGAAGAAATCGACCGCATGATGAAAGATGCAGAAGCAAACGCTGAAGCAGATAAGAAACGTAAAGAAGAAGTAGACCTTCGTAACGAAGTAGACCAAGCTATCTTTGCAACTGAGAAGACAATCAAGGAAACTGAAGGAAAAGGCTTCGATGCAGAACGTGATGCAGCTCAAGCAGGATTGGATGATCTTAAGAAAGCTCAAGAATCAGGTAATCTTGAAGAAATGAAAGCGAAACTTGAAGCCTTGAACGAAAAAGCACAAGCATTGGCTGTTAAACTCTACGAACAAGCCGCAGCAGCGCAACAAGCTCAAGCAGGAGCAGAAGGTGCACAAGCAACAGGAAACGCAGGCGATGACGTCGTAGACGGAGAGTTTACGGAAAAGTAAGACAATCCAGCGGATTGTCTTAGCGGAACCTCTTGAAATAAAGAAAGGTTCCGAGATTTTAGGATTCCTTTAAGCCGAAACTCAATTCAGATTTACTAGTTCTAAAACAAAGTATAATCGACTTTGTTATAGAACGTTGTAATGATAAAAAGAAATCCAGAGGTTGCAACCCAGCCTCTGTTTTTCGGTAAAATAGAGGATGTTGCGTATGAAAAAAGTACTTTGCTTGATTTATCCTAATTTTTCTCTTTATGAGATAACTGCTTTAACGAGTACTTTAGCTCTGTCTTTTGATATCACGATTGATTATGTTGCTTCTGAGCATTCGATAGTGGTCTCTGAGGATGGCTTGCCCTGTCAACCAACCAAAACACTAAATCAAATCCCTATAGAAGAGTATTCTTGCGTGATTTTGCCAGGAATGGTTAACATTGGGCCTGCTCTACAGGATGAGAAATTGATTTCGTTCTTGAGGGATCTTGGTGAGCGAGATATATTAATTGCAGCCATTTCTTCAGCCCCCCTTTTATTGGCCAAAGCAGGCTTGTTGAACGATACAAAATTTACGGGTGGTATTTGGCAAAACTTCTTTGACTATTTTGAATTTCTTCCACGCGAAAAT
>CABKMC010000181.1 GCA_902373455.1 uncultured Streptococcus sp. | reverse complement strand
TCACTGTATACTGGTGTGTAAATATACAAAAAAAGTTCAAAAAACACTTTATTTTATAGATTGATTGGAGTATAATAATTAAAATTATTCAAAAGGAGACACGAATATGAAAAAATCGAAGCTTGCTCTTTTAGCAGGTGTTGCCGCTGCTTCAACGCTTTTCCTTGCTGCATGTGGCTCATCTTCTAATGCGTCAAAGGGAACAACCTACAACTACGTGTATGGTACAGACCCTGATTCCTTGAACTATTTGACTTCAAATCGTTCAACTACAAGCGACATTACTACCAACTTGGTCGATGGTTTGTTTGAAAACGACCAATACGGTAACCTAGTGCCTGCTCTTGCTGAGGACTGGTCTGTTTCAAAAGACGGTCTGACTTATACCTACAAGCTTCGAAAAGACGCGAAGTGGTATGATTCAGAAGGAAATGAATACGCTGACGTCACTGCAAAAGATTTCGTGACATCTCTGAAATATGTAGCCGATAAAAAATCTGATGCACTTTACTTGGTTCAAAACTCAGTCAAAGGTTTGGATGACTATGTAAATGGGAAAACCAAAGACTTCTCAACCGTTGGGGTAAAAGCTGTTGATGATCACACTCTTCAATATACTTTGAACCAACCAGAATCTTTCTGGAATTCTAAATTGACGACTGCTACCATGATGCCAGTTAATGAAAAATTCTTGGAATCAGCTGGGAAAGACTTTGGTAGCGTGAAACCAAATGGGATCCTCTACAACGGGGCCTACATTTTGAAGTCCTTCACTTCAAAATCACAAATCGAGTTGGAAAAGAACCCTGAATACTACGACAAGAAAAATGTTCACATCGATACCGTTAAATTAACTTACTTCGATGGATCCGACCAAGACTACCTTGCTCGTAACTTCTCAGATGGTAACCTATCTACTGCTCGTCTCTTCCCAACAAGCTCAACTTACAGTACGATTGAGAAGAAATTCAAGGATAACATCGTTTATACTCCACAAGATTCTACTGTTTACTACGCTTACTTCAACGTCAACCGTCAAAATTACGGCCATACGAAGAAGACATCTGATGAGCAAAAGAACAACACGAAGACAGCCCTTCAAAACAAAAACTTCCGTCAAGCTTTGAACTTTGCTTTAGACAGAACTTCCTACAGCGCTCAAGTTAACGGGAAAGACGGAGCATCAAAAACTCTACGTACCCTTCTAGTTCCACCGACATTTGTGCAAGCAGACGGGAAAGACTTCGGTACTCTCGTTGAAGAAAAACTTGCTGCAACAGGAGATGAGTGGAAAGGTGTTAGCTTCGCAGATGCTCAAGATAGCTTGCATAATGCGGACAAAGCCAAAGCGGAACTTGAAAAAGCGAAGGCTGAATTGCAATCACAAGGTGTTCAATTCCCAATCCATATCGACTATGTCGTAGACCAATCTTCTAATGCTCTTGTCCAACAAGCAGACTCTATGAAGAGCTCAATCGAAGCAGCTCTTGGTAAAGACAATGTCGTGATCGATGTACAAAAATTGTCTACAGACGATGCAGATAACGCTACTTACTTTGCCCAATCACCAGAGCAAAAAGACTTTGATATGGATATCACTGGTTGGGGACCTGACTTCCAAGACCCATCTACTTACTTGGATATCTTGAACCCAACAGATGGTTCAACCTTGACTGGTATGGGACTTGATCCTAAGAAAGACCAAGCGCTCATCGAAAGAATTGGTTTGAACCAATACAAAGAACTGTTGGATGCTGCCAATGCTGAAAAATTGGATACCAATGCACGTTATGAAAAATACGCTGCTGCCCAAGCTTGGTTGACAGAAAACGCCATTGTTCTTCCAATCTACTCTAAGGGTGGAGTTCCATCTATCACGAAGGTGACGCCATTCTCAGCAGCAAATTCTGCAATTGGTATTAAAGGTGAAACAAGCTTCTTCAAATACCAAAAAGTGCAAGATAAGACAGTCACAACTGCTGACTACGAAAAAGCTTATAAGAATTGGTTGAAAGAAAAAGAAGAATCAAACAAAAAAGCGCAAGAAGAACTTGCAAAACACGTGAAATAATCACGATAAAAACACCGAGGTTGAACCTCGGTGTTTTTGATTAAGGAAAAACCTATCCTTGAAACTTTCCTTAGGTGAGTACGGACGTTAGGTGAAATTATCCAGTGGATGATTTCAGCAATCCAGGAAGTTCCATGACTAAATTAAGATACAAAGGGCGTTTGCGGATAAAGTCAAAATAGGAAGTTTGACGCAGAATTTTTCGATTCTAGGAAAACTTATCTTTTTGACACAATCCGTAGCCCGTGTTCAATTAGTTTTGAGCCTAATGTCTCAAAACTTCCGAGCACCTGAAACAAAAATAGTTCAGGTGCTTTTCTCACGGCGGAAAGCTAAGTATATAACTC
>CABKMC010000180.1 GCA_902373455.1 uncultured Streptococcus sp. | reverse complement strand
ACCAACAAGGATAACTTTTTTGTGTTGTTTAGTCAAATCCATGAGTCTAAACGTCTCCTTCATTTTTTTTTGAGATAGATTCTCATACGTCTTCATTCTACCACTTTTGAATGTCTTTGTCATCTGATACAGTATGAATCCTTGATGTAAACGTTTTTACGTTTGTGTTCCTAAGAAGAAAAATAGGCTAAAATGTGTTATAATAGTATGGTGAATTAAGTAAAGAGAGGCATTTTTTGAATGCAGGATAAGAATCTAATTGATGTGAATTTAACATCAGAAATGAAGACGAGTTTTATCGATTATGCCATGAGTGTTATCGTTGCTCGTGCCCTCCCTGATGTTCGTGATGGTTTGAAACCTGTTCACCGTCGTATTTTGTACGGAATGAATGAATTGGGTGTTACACCAGATAAACCACATAAGAAGTCAGCCCGTATTACAGGGGATGTTATGGGTAAATACCACCCACACGGGGATTCCTCTATTTATGAAGCCATGGTTCGGATGGCGCAATGGTGGAGTTATCGTTACATGTTAGTGGACGGTCATGGAAACTTTGGTTCTATGGACGGTGATGGCGCCGCTGCACAACGGTATACCGAAGCTCGTATGAGTAAGATCGCTCTTGAAATGTTGCGGGATATCAACAAAAATACAGTTGATTTCGTAGATAACTATGATGCCAGCGAACGCGAACCTTTGGTCTTACCTGCACGTTTCCCTAACCTTCTGGTTAATGGTGCTACTGGGATTGCCGTTGGGATGGCTACCAATATTCCTCCTCACAATTTGGGAGAAACCATTGACGCGGTAAAATTGATGATGGATAATCCTGATGTAACAACCCGTGAACTTATGGAAGTTCTTCCAGGTCCAGATTTTCCGACAGGTGCTCTCGTTATGGGGAAATCAGGTATCCACAAAGCCTATGAAACAGGGAAAGGCTCAATCGTTCTTCGTTCTCGTACAGAAATTGAAGTAACCAAGAGTGGCCGTGAACGGATTGTTGTCACTGAGTTCCCTTATATGGTCAATAAAACCAAGGTTCACGAGCACATCGTTCGCTTGGTGCAAGAAAAACGGATCGAAGGGATTACAGCTGTACGTGATGAATCAAACCGTGAAGGGGTTCGTTTTGTGATTGAGGTCCGCCGAGATGCTTCGGCTAACGTTATTTTGAACAACCTCTTTAAGATGACGCAAATGCAAACCAATTTTGGATTCAATATGTTGGCGATCCAAAGTGGTGTTCCAAAGATCCTTTCTCTTCGCCAAATTTTAGGGGCTTATATTGAGCACCAGAAAGAAGTGGTGACTCGCCGGACCATCTTTGATAAAGAAAAAGCTGAAGCTCGTGCCCATATTTTAGAAGGCTTGCTTATTGCTTTGGATCACATTGATGAAGTAATCCGAATCATCCGCAATAGCCAGACAGACGCTGAAGCACAAGCTGAGTTGATGTCGAAGTTCAAGCTCTCTGAACGTCAAAGTCAAGCCATTTTGGACATGCGTCTTCGTCGTTTGACCGGTTTGGAACGAGACAAGATCCAGAGTGAATATGACGACTTGGTTGCCCTGATTGCTGATTTGGCTGATATTTTGGCTAAACCAGAGCGTGTGGCGACTATCATCAAGGAAGAATTAGAAGAAGTCAAACGCAAGTTTGGCGATGCTCGTCGAACTGAGTTGATGGTAGGGGAAGTTCTTTCTCTTGAAGATGAGGACTTGATTGAAGAAACAGATGTCTTAATTACCCTTTCTAATAAAGGATACATCAAACGTTTGGACCAAGCTGAATTTACTGCACAAAAACGTGGTGGACGTGGGGTCCAAGGAACCGGTGTGAAGGACGATGACTTTGTTCGTGAATTGGTTTCTACGAGCACCCATGATCATTTGCTCTTCTTTACCAATAAGGGGCGTGTCTATCGTCTAAAAGGCTATGAGATTCCAGAATATGGACGGACAGCTAAGGGATTGCCAATTGTCAACCTCCTAAAATTGGACGAAGGTGAATCGATTCAAACCATTATCAATGTGGAGCAAGATCGCAGTGATGAGTCTTATCTCTTCTTTACGACGCGACAAGGTGTAGTCAAGCGCACTAACGTAGCAGAATTTTCAAATATCCGTCAGAACGGTCTGAAAGCTCTGAACCTACGGGACGAGGATGAATTGATCAATGTCTTCCTTACAGATGGCAATACTGACGTCATTATCGGTACCAAATATGGATATTCAGTCCGCTTTAATGAGGCAGTAGTTCGGAATATGGGACGTTCTGCTACAGGTGTACGTGGTGTGAATCTCCGTGATGGAGACAAGGTTGTTGGGGCAAGTGTTATTACCGACCAGGACGAAGTATTGGTCATTACTGAAAAAGGGTATGGTAAGCGGACGATAGCTGGCGAATACCCAACCAAGGGCCGTGGTGGTAA
>CABKMC010000179.1 GCA_902373455.1 uncultured Streptococcus sp. | reverse complement strand
ACGAGTTTTCACAGTATGAATATGCTGTTAGCTTTTATTCCTATGATGAAAGATAGATTCTACAAGGGACACCTTTAAAAAAATCTAAGCAGAGTAGATTTGATGTTCTCTATCGTCTAGACAATATAGGAATGGGGTATAGTTGAGGATTATCAGAAACTGAAACAAGCTATTTACAAGGCTTATCTCAAGGAATCTAATGAGTTTAGAGGAGTCTGTCTATACTCCATAAAAAATAAAAGAACCTTGTAACAAACTAAATATTAAACTAGGAATGCCTCTTAGACAGTTAGTGAAATAGATAGAGGTATAAGAATGAGAAATAACATCAGTTGAATGGATTTAATCGGATGTTGTTTCTTTTTCTGTCTTTGGGCTTTTTAATTTTGCTAAAAAAAGGTAAAATAGAGAGTGATAAAAATGGAGCGAAGAAATCATGAAATTTGTGAAACAATTTGAAAATAAAAAGGTTCTTGTGTTGGGTTTGGCTAAGTCAGGCGAGTCAGCTGCTCGTTTGTTGGATCGCTTAGGAGCGATTGTGACCGTCAATGATGGCAAACCTTTTGAAGAAAATCCAGCAGCACAAAGTTTACTGGAAGAAGGGATTAAAGTCGTGACAGGAGGTCACCCTCTGGAATTGTTGGATGAAGACTTTGCAGTCATGGTCAAAAATCCAGGGATCCCTTATTCTAACCCGATGGTCGAAAAAGCGCTTGAAAAAGGCATTCCAGTCCTTACTGAAGTAGAATTGGCCTATCTGATTTCGGATGCGCCAATTATTGGGATTACAGGATCAAACGGAAAAACGACGACGACAACCATGATCGGGGAAGTCTTGACGGCTGCCGGCCAAGGTGGTCTATTGTCTGGAAATATCGGTTTTCCAGCTAGCCAAGTTGCACAAACAGCGACTGAAAAGGATGTTCTGGTCATGGAATTGTCTTCTTTCCAATTGATGGGAATTGAAGCCTTCCATCCAGAGATTGCAGTGATTACCAACCTCATGCCAACCCATATCGACTATCATGGTTCTTTTGAAAATTATGTAGCTGCCAAATGGAATCTTCAAAAGAATATGACAGAAAAAGATGTCATTGTCTTGAACTTCAACCAAGACTTGGCCAAGGAACTCGCTACAAAAACCAAGGCAAGGGTCCTTCCATTTTCAACGGTCGAAAAGGTGGACGGTGCTTATTTGGAAGATGGACTTCTCAAGTATAAGGGAGAAGTTGTTATGCGTGCAGATGAACTGGGCGTTCCAGGTAGTCACAATGTAGAAAATGCCTTGGCAACGATTGCGGTTGCAAAAGTCCGTGGTGTGGAGAATGAGGTCATTAAAGAAACCTTGTCGGCCTTTGGAGGAGTGAAACACCGCCTTCAATATGTGGATGAGATTCAAGGTGTCAAATTCTATAATGATAGTAAATCGACTAACATTTTAGCAACACAAAAAGCTCTTTCTGGTTTTGATAACAGCAAGGTGATCTTGATTGCAGGAGGGCTCGATCGTGGCAATGAATTTGATGAATTGGTGCCTCACATTACTGGCCTAAAGGAAATGGTGATTCTAGGGGAATCAGCTCCTCGAGTGAAACGCGCAGCCGATAAAGCAGGCGTCCCTTATGTCGATGCGGCAGATGTAGCAGATGCTACAAAGAAAGCCTTCGACTTGGCTAGCCCCGGAGATGTTGTACTACTAAGTCCTGCCAATGCCAGCTGGGATATGTATCCTAATTTTGAAGTGCGTGGGGATGAATTCCTTGCTACAGTAAAAGGGTTGAAATAGATGAAAAAAATAATGTTTACTGGTGGGGGAACCGTGGGACATGTGACCCTTAATCTCCTCTTGATTCCAAAATTTATCGAAGATGGATGGGAAGTCCATTATATTGGAGACAAAAAAGGAATCGAATACCAAGAGATCAAAAAGTCTGGCTTAGACGTACGCTTCCATTCAATTGCAACGGGGAAATTGCGTCGCTATTTCTCTTTCCAAAATATGATGGATGTGTTCAAGGTAGCTTGGGGAACGCTCCAGTCCATTGCAATCCTGCTTCGTGTGCGTCCACAAGTTCTCTTCTCAAAAGGGGGATTTGTCTCGGTGCCTCCAGTGATCGCAGCTAGACTCACGCGTGTCCCTGTCTATATCCATGAGTCCGATCTTTCTATGGGATTGGCCAATAAAATTGCTTATAAATTCGCCACCAAGATGTACACGACTTTTGAGCAAGCACATGGTTTGACAAAGAGTGAGCATATCGGTGCAGTAACCAAGGTCACAGATCATATTCCGCCGACTTCAGAAGTTTTAGAAGAAAAAACAAAAGGTTTTCGAAAAGAGTTGCCGACTCTTCTCTTTGTCGGAGGATCAGCTGGTGCGCGTGTTTTTAATGAATTTGTGACAGAGTATCAAGCAGACCTCTTGCAGCACTACAATATCATCAAT
>CABKMC010000178.1 GCA_902373455.1 uncultured Streptococcus sp. | reverse complement strand
GCTTAACTACCCCTATTATTCAGCAACAAGTAAATAAATGGGCAGATAAAGCGAATAGAGGGGAGAAGGGGGCATACGCAAATTATAGTTTTCTAAACAATATTAACCGCCGTATACTTCAATATGGAGTTACTATGCAAGTGATCCAGCACAATCCAGCCCGTGATGTTATTATTCCGCGTAAGCAACAAGCAAAAGAACAAAAGATTAGATTTTTTAGCAATCAAGAATTAAAGAAATTTCTAGCCTATCTTGATAGTTTGGATCTAAATTTATATGAAAATCTTTTTGATTACATTCTTTATAAAACTTTGCTGGCCAGTGGTTGCCGTATTGGGGAAGCTCTAGCCCTTGAATGGTCTGATATAAACCTCAAAACAGGTACGATCAGTATATCTAAGACTTTAAACAGATATCAAGAAACAAATACCCCTAAATCAAAAGCAGGCCTAAGAGATATTGAAATAGATCCAGCGACTATCTCACTTTTAAAGCAGTATAAAAAGCGCCAACAAGTAGAATGTTGGAAGCTGGGAAGGTCTGAAAATATTGTGTTCACACCTTTTACTACTAAATACGCTTACGCTTGCTTATTGAGAAAAAGACTACAGGGGCATTTTAAGAGTGCTGGGGTACCCGATATAAGTTTTCATGGTTTTCGTCATACCCATGCTACTATTATGCTTTACGCTGGAATAGAGGCTAAAGATCTGCAATATAGACTAGGCCACTCTAATATAACAATGACATTAAATACATACGTCCACGCTACAAAAGAAGGCGCAAAAAAAGCCGTCTCAATATTTGAAACGGCAATCAGCAATTTATAAATACAGTAAAATACAGGGTGAACCTGAAAAGGTACACCCTCTTACTATACAAAAATTAGTCATAGGTAACTAAAAGGGTAGTAAAAAGAAACAAAGCACTCTAGGGAAAATACCTAAAGTGCTTTGTTTAAAGGCTTTCCAGCCTATCATAGTTAAAAAGATATTACAACATTTTGTTGTAGAATTCAACGACAAGTGCTTCGTTGATTTCTGGGTTGATTTCATCGCGTTCTGGAAGGCGAGTCAATGAACCTTCAAGTTTGTCAGCATCGAATGATACGAATGCTGGACGTCCAACTGTAGCTTCAACAGCTTCAAGGATAGCTGGAACTTTAGCTGATTTTTCGCGAACTGAGATCACTTGACCTGGAGTTACACGGTATGAAGGGATATCAACGCGTTTTCCGTCAACAAGAATGTGACCGTGGTTAACGAATTGACGAGCTTGACGACGAGTAGTCGCAAGTCCAAGACGGTAAACAACGTTATCCAAACGACGTTCCAAAAGAAGCATGAAGTTGAAACCGACAGTTCCTTCTTTAACTTTAGTAGCTTGTACGAACAAGTTACGGAATTGTTTTTCACCAAGTCCGTAAGAGAAACGAAGTTTTTGTTTCTCAGCTAATTGCAAACCGTATTCTGACAATTTTGAACGGTTGTTTGGTCCGTGTTGACCTGGTACGTAGTTACGACGTGCCAATTCTTTACCTGTACCTGTAAGTGACAAGCCAAGACGGCGAGATTGTTTCCAAGATGGTCCTGTATAACGTGACATTTGAAATGTCCTCCTATAAAAATAATTTTTGTAGGAAATAACGTTTTAGACAAACCTGATTCGTTCAGAAAGCCTTCGCCCAAACAGCAAAGGTTACTTTTCTAGCTGACTTCCTGTTGACGAGCTTCATTTTGTCCTGCTGTCATTTCGCACAAATTCTATTTTATCACGGAATAGAAACTTTGTAAAGTCCTTCAAAACAATTTCAATGAAATTCAGACAATAATTCTATGATTCGTTTTTTATATTGCAATTGTTGCCAGTCCCTATCCGTTGCTGGATCCCAATTTAAAGGAAGATCTGCAATAATTTCACCCGGATTATGATTCAAGATATAGATCCGGTCACTCAATGTCAAAGCCTCTTCGATACTATGAGTGATCACTAGAGTGGTGAGACCAAGACGTTCCTTACTGTCTAGATACCAGTGATAAAGATCCTGCCTTGTCAATTCATCTAAGGCGCTAAAAGCTTCATCTAATAGGAAGACAGAATGACCCAGAAGATAGGTTCTCAATAACGCCACCCGTTGCCGCATCCCCCCACTCAGCGCATTAGGATAAAGGTTGGCGATACTTCCCAATTTAAATTCATCTAACAATTTTAGAGCTGTAGATGTTGCCTCTTCCTTAGGAATCTTTTTTAATTGAAGGGGAAGAATAATATTTCCCAATACTGTCTTATGTTCTAACAAAAGATCCTTTTGTAGCATATAGCTGACTTTTCCAAAGGAGATCGGGGCATCATCTACTTCTATAGCGCCCTTTTGTAAGGGAAGGATCCCAGCAATTAAATTAAACAAGGTTGATTTCCCTACCCCACTTGGACCTAGAATAGAGACGATT
>CABKMC010000177.1 GCA_902373455.1 uncultured Streptococcus sp. | reverse complement strand
CCATATCCAAGTCCATGGAGACCAACGACTTTTTCTTCTGGCCCCGCAGTGATGAGTTTAAATTTTGCCTGCTGGCGGTGTTGGGTAACGGCGGTATACATAGAAGCAAATTGAGAAGTATAGACTTTAATATTCTCTTTTCCATAAGTTTGTAGGGCTTCCTCTTCCGTTAAGCCCACCGTTCCGATAGCAGGGTGAGAAAAGACAACGGTAGGGATGCTAGTATAATCCATTTTAGCATCGACTTTTCCATTAAATAGTCTTTCAGAAAGGGTTCGCCCAGCCTTAATGGCCACTGGAGTCAACTCTTTTTCACCCGTGACATCACCAAGAGCATAGATGCCCGGAACAACGGTGTTTTGGTAATCATCTACTGCGATAAATCCCTTTTCATTTAAAGTAACACCTGCTGCTTCTAAATTCAGATCCTTGACGTTTGGTTTGCGTCCGGTTGCCCAGATGACATGTTCCGCTACATGGCTGGTCATATCTTCAAAGTAAACCTTGACACGTCCGTCTGTTAATTTTTCAAGCTTCATGGGAACCTTATGCTTGTGAAGAGGAAGTCTTTGTTTTTCCATTTCTTCCATTAAACCATCAGAAATGGAAGAATCAAAACTACGTAATACCCGATCTTTTCGAATGAAGAGGTCCGTTTGAACGCCTAGATGGTGAAGTACACCGGCTAATTCTACCGCAATGTAGCCAGCTCCAATTATAGCAATAGACTTTGGAAGTTCCTCCCAAGCAAAGACATCATCGGATGTTTCGCCAAATTCTGCTCCAGGAACAGAAGGAATATGAGGATAGGCTCCTGTCGCAATTACAATATGCTTGGCTTTGATGGTCTCTCCATTTACCTCAACCGTATGAGCATCCACAAAACGAGCACGACCTTCAATCAGTTCGACTCCATTGCGTTTGAAACTACCATCATAAGAATTCCGAGAACGATCAATATAGGCTTCACGATTTTTTCTTAAGGTTGCAAAATCAAATTTGGTCTGTTCAGAAGTAAAACCATAGTCTGGCCCGTAATCGCGAATGGCTTCTGCAATTTGTGCACCATACCACATAATCTTTTTAGGCACACATCCTCTGTTGACACAGGTGCCCCCCAATTGTTTTTCTTCGATGACAGCAGCGCGTGCTCCGTGCTCCCCAGCCCGGTTCATCGTAGCGATTCCTCCACTACCTCCACCGATTGAAATAATATCAAATTCTTTCATGTTTTCCTCCTAAATGGGATTTCAGTTTGATTGTAATATCAACTGTTACAAAAGTCAAGGGTTTAGCATTTCCCAAGCATTTAAATTTCATTTGCTGTGTCAATTTTAGATAGAAAAGGAAGGAAATATGGTATACTATGGTATAGAATAAAACGCTTTCGTTGATGGAGAAAAACGATGAAGAAATTGAAAAAATGGCAACTATTTACAGCCGCAGGTGCGGCAATTGCGGTGATTGGAACAGGAAGTGTGATGGTGTTTTCACATCCAAGTACTCCTGATCAAGCAGTCACGAAAGAAACTCCAATGGTGCAAACGGTCAAGGATGGCTCGATCGCTTCTTCGGTCTTGTTAACTGGGAAGGTCACTGCCAATCAGGAGCAGTATGTCTATTTTGATGGAACCAAAGGTGATTTGCAGTCGATTTTGGTCAATGTAGGAGATCAAGTGACGGCCGGTCAGTCAATCGTTCAATATAGCAGTACGGAGGCCCAAACAGCTTACGATGCAGCCGTTCGTGCTGTCAATAAGGCAGATCGTCAGTTAAATGATTTACTGACAAATGGTGTGACCATTGATACGACAGGAGATGAAGAAGCAGATGCCAAGTCAGCTTCACAGACCCAACGCACTGTTGATTCTCAAGCTAGCGATTTACGAGATGCCAAGTCTGATGCGGTTGATAATATGAACAAGGCTAAGGCACTTCTGGATGCGACGACAGTCAAGAGTAATACAGATGGCACTGTCGTTGAAGTCAATAAAGATGTTTCAAAATCAACCACGGGTACCAATCAAATTCTGGTACATATTGTGAGCAACGGTCACTTACAAGTCAAAGGAGAATTGTCTGAATACAATTTGGCCAATATCTCTGAAGGTCAGGAAGTGGTTCTCACTTCCAAAGTTTATCCGGATAAAACCTGGACAGGAAAGATTTCTTATGTAGCCAACTATCCGACTGACGCGGGTCAAGCAGGTGCCAACGCAGCAGGTGGAACACAAGGAAGTGGGGGAGCCAAGTACCCATTCACAGTAGATATTACCAGTGACATTGGGGAACTCAAACAAGGCTTTTCTGTCAATATTGAAGTCAAAAGTTCTACTCAACATCCACTTGTTCCCGTGACCAGTGTCATGGCTGATGGAGATACGAGTTATGTATGGACGGTCGAAAATGGTAAGGCTAAGAAAGTAAAAGTGACGCTTGGTAACGCCGATGCAGAAAACCAGGAAATCTTGTCAGGCTTGAAGAA
>CABKMC010000176.1 GCA_902373455.1 uncultured Streptococcus sp. | reverse complement strand
TGGTTTGGTTGACGATCAAGTAGAAGAAAACCGTGATATTTATGGCGAAAATGTCATCACAAAAGGTCAAGAAGATTCCATGATCAAAAAGATCTACGAATCGATCATCAATCCTTTTACGGTGATTTTGTTGGTCATTGCGCTGGTTTCCTTCATTACTAATGTCTGGCTAGCAAAACCAGGTGAACAGGATCCAACGACCTCCATCATCATTGTGACCTTGGTCTTGATCTCTGGTGGGATCCGCTTCATTCAAGAATTGCGGAGCGACAAAGCAGCTAGCAACTTATCACGTATGATTGTCAATACAGCGACCGTTCTGCGTGATGGATCGGAACAAGAAATTCCGATCGATGAAATCGTCGTAGGTGATGTGATCAAACTGAGTGCCGGCGATATGATCCCAGCAGATGTGGTCTTGATTGATTCCCGTGACTTCTTTGTCCAACAATCTGGTCTCACGGGGGAAAGTGATGCTGTTGAAAAGGTTTGTCTCAGAAAAGCCGACAGTCAAAATCTAGATAGTCTCTTGGAAAGTGAAAGTTTGGCCTTTATGGGGACCAATGTCATCTCCGGACGGGCGACAGCCTTGGTCTTGGTCGTGGGAGATGAAACCATGATGGGAGCTATTGAGCAAACCATCAACACTTATGACGAACCAACCTCATTTGAGAGAGAAATGAATACCATCTCTTGGCTCTTGATTCGGCTCATGTTAGTGATGGTGCCCATTGTCTTTGTGATCAATGGCCTCACAGATGGTGACTGGTTAGAAGCGGGTGTCTTTGCCCTCAGCGTTGGGGTTGGTTTGACTCCGGAAATGCTGCCGATGATTATTACAGCGAGTCTTGCTAAGGGCTCCATCATTATGGCAAAAGAAAAAGTCGTTATCAAAAAGCTCAATGCCATCCAAGACCTCGGCGCTATCGATATTTTGTGTACTGATAAGACAGGAACCTTGACCCAAGATGAAATCGTTTTGGAGTATCCGCTTGATATCCATGGCGAGTTGGATCTATCAGTCCTTCGCCGGGCTTACTTGAATTCCTATTTCCAAACCGGGCTAAAAAATTTGATGGACCGAGCGATTATCAATCGGACCCAGAAAGAAGCCAAGAAACATGAAATTGTTCGCGACCTGGATCAAACCTTCCATAAGATTGATGAATTGCCCTTTGATTTTGAACGTCGTCGCATGAGTGTCATTGTCAAAGACGAAGACGGTGTGGTCAGCATGGTGACCAAGGGTGCCTTGGAAGAAATGCTTTCTGTATCGACTTATGTTGAATACAAAGGTGAGATTAAACGCCTGACAGATGAAGTTCGTCAAGAGGTCCTCGCTGAAGTTGCTCAGTTAAATGAACAAGGACTTCGTGTTTTGGGTGTTAGCTACAAAACCGATTTGGACGAAAATGACATCTTTAGTGTTGAAGATGAACGAGACATGATCCTAACTGGTTACCTTGCCTTTCTTGATCCACCAAAACCTTCTGCAGCTCCAGCGATCAAAGCTCTTGCAGAATATGGGGTAACCACCAAGATCTTAACTGGGGACAATGAAAAGGTCACCCAAGCTGTCTGTGAAAAAGTAGGACTAGATGTCGAGCGGATTCTTTTGGGAAGCGAAATCGATACGATGACAGACCAAGAGTTAGCACAAGTTGTGGAAACAACAACGGTCTTTGCCAAACTATCACCCGATCAAAAAGCGCGGATCATCCTCTGCCTCAAGAATAATGGCCACAAGGTGGGGTACATGGGAGATGGGATCAACGATGCTCCATCCATGAAGGTCTCAGACGTTGGGATCTCCGTGGATACCGCTGTGGATATTGCCAAGGAAACAGCAGATGTCATCCTTCTAGATAAGGACTTGATGGTTCTTGAAAAAGGCTTGGTCGAAGGCCGCAAGGTCTATGCCAATATGACCAAGTACATCAAGATGACGGTCTCTTCTAACTTCGGGAACATCTTCTCTCTTCTCTTTGCCAGCATCTTTTTGCCTTTCCTTCCAATGGCTCCCGTTCATTTGATTGTGCTCAATCTTATCTATGATCTTTCTTGTATCGCCCTTCCTTTTGACAATGTCGACAAGGAATTTCTCAAGAAACCTCGTATCTGGGAAGCAAACTCTATCATGCGCTTTATGGCCTGGATTGGTCCAATTTCATCAGTATTTGATATTATTACCTACATGCTTCTTTACTTCCTTGTTGTTCCTATGATTTTAGGTCATGGCTACAACCATGGAGCAGCAGATGCAGCAGCCTTTATCATGGTGTTCCAAACTGGATGGTTTATCGAATCTATGTGGTCTCAAACCATGGTTATCCATATGTTGCGCTCACCAAAATTGCCATTTATCCAAAGTCGTCCAGCCTTCTCAGTCGTGGTGACGACCCTAGCAGCAGCCTTCTTTGTAACCTCCCTTCCATATAGTCCTTTGGCTTCTATCTTGAAGTTGAGCCAACTAAATGGATTGTACTTTGTT
>CABKMC010000175.1 GCA_902373455.1 uncultured Streptococcus sp. | reverse complement strand
TTCCCACACTTATATGATATACTTGAGCTGACTATATGCGAGGTTTATTATGGCAAACTTATTAGAAAAGACACGTAAAATTACATCTATCTTGAAACGGACAGATGAACAATTGCAGGCTGAGATGCCTTACAATGATATTGCCCAGCAATTGGCGGATATTATTCACTGTAATGCCTGTATCATTAACAGTAAGGGAACGCTTCTTGGTTATTTCATGCGGTACAAGACCAACAATGACCGGGTAGAAGCTTTCTTCCAAAATAAAAAACTACCAGAAGATTATGCCAAGGCGGCTAGTTTGGTCTACGATACAGAAGCTAATTTAGATGTGGACCATGATTTGAGTATCTTTCCGATTGAAACCAAGTCTGAATTTCCTGATGGCTTGACCACCATTGCGCCCATTCATGTTTCTGGGATTCGGTTGGGTTCCTTAATCATTTGGCGCAATGATAAACAGTTTGCGGATGATGATTTGATCTTGGTTGAGATTGCTAGTACCGTGGTAGGGATTCAAATGTTGAACTACCAACGCGAGGAGGACGAGAAGAATATTCGTCGTCGCACAGCGGTGAATATGGCTGTCAATACCTTGTCTTACTCCGAATTGCGTGCCGTATCTGCCATCCTTAGTGAATTGAAAGGCAATGAAGGTCAGTTGACTGCTTCTATCATCGCAGATCGTATTGGCATTACTCGTTCTGTGATTGTCAATGCACTTCGGAAATTGGAATCTGCTGGTATTATTGAAAGTCGTTCACTCGGAATGAAGGGAACTTATCTCAAAGTGTTGATTCCAGATATTTTTGAAGAAATTAAGAAAAGAGACTACTAATGGCTAAAGCATTAATTTCGATTGACTACACCGTTGATTGTGTAGCGGATGAAGGTAAGCTAACGGCAGGGGCTCCCGCCCAAGCCATTTCTGAGAGCATTGCTCAGGTGACCCAATTGGCCTTTGACCAAGGAGCCTATGTCTTTTTTGCCATTGATGCGCATGATGTGGACGATCCCTTTCATCCAGAAAGCAAGCTCTTCCCACCTCATAATATCATTGGGACCAGTGGACGAGATTTGTACGGTCCCTTAGCAGATTTTTATCGGGAGCACCAAGCGGATCCACGTGTCTTTTGGATGGACAAGCGTCATTATTCTGCCTTTTCAGGGACGGATCTAGATATCCGACTTCGGGAACGCCATGTAGATACCGTTATTTTGACTGGGGTCTTGACCGATATCTGTGTTCTCCATACAGCGGTTGATGCCTACAATCTGGGTTATCAGATCGAGGTTGTGGAACCTGCAGTGGCATCGATCACTCCTGAAAATCACCAGTTTGCTTTGAATCACTTCAAGCATGTCTTAGGGGCAAGTTTGGTAGACGATACACTAGCTGTATTAGACCAAAAATAAGAAACCGATGTAAAAGAGGTCATAGACACTTGTCTAGGCCTCTTTTTTGGGGCTTAGAAATTGTTTTCCTCTCTTGAAAATGGTATTCTAATGAAAGAAAAAAGGGGAAGTTATGAGTAAAAAAGCTATTGTGTTTTCAGCCAATCTATCTTATATGGAAAAGTTGGAAACCGCTATGAAGTCACTGTGTGCCCATCAGGACCAGTTGAAAATGTATGTTTTAAATGAAGATCTACCAACTGAGTGGTTTACTATCATGAATCAGCGCTTGCGCCAGTTGGATTCAGAAGTGATCAATTGTCGGATGTCACCAGAGCAATTTCAGTCCTTCTCACTTCCAAGTGACCATATTCACTATGCGACCTATTTCCGTTACGTTATTCCAGAGTTTGTGGAGGAAGAACGGATCCTCTATCTGGATTGTGACATGATCTTTACACAGGATTTATCTCCTTTGTTTGAGGTTGATCTAAAAGGTTATGGACTGGGTGCAGTGGTCGATAAGCCAACGACGACAGATGGATTTAATGCTGGACTTTTGGTGATTGATAAGACTTGGTGGCAAGAGCACCAAGTGACAGAGGCACTTTTTGACCTTACTCGCGAGCACCATCAGCATGTATACGGAGACCAAGGAATTTTGAATCTGTATTTCAAAAATGCGTGGTATCCATTACCTTGGACCTATAATTTACAAGTGGGGTCTGATAAGGATCAATACCTCTATGGAGATCTAGACTGGTATGATGCCTTTCAAGGGATTCCAGCGGTCATTCACTACACCTCTCATAATAAACCTTGGACCTCCAAACGCTTCAATCGTTTTCGTGAATTATGGTGGTTTTACTATGCTCTCTCTTGGGAGGAGATTTTGCTTCGAAAACCGATTTTGAAGCAAACCTATCAAGACTTAGTGGGAGAATTTCCTTATCATGCTGCCATTTATACCCATACAGCAGATATCCACGAGTTGGAGACGTTGTTAAAAGAGTTGCCAGACGTAGCGATTCATGTCCTTGCCCATAGCCATTTTGGTTTTAACTTGGTGCAATTAGAACGCTACCCCAACCTCTTTCTTTATCCCTCTTTTGATCCCTTGACCAGTCGAAAGGTCCTAGAAAAATTGGATTTTTATCTGGATATCAAC
>CABKMC010000174.1 GCA_902373455.1 uncultured Streptococcus sp. | reverse complement strand
ATACCCAGCTCTCCAATTATGTTCGAGGGCAAATTACGGTAGCCATTGTCGTCGCCATTATGTTTATCCTCTTCTTTAAGATCATTGGTTTACGTTATGCGGTGACACTTGGGATCTCTGCGGGGATCTTGAATTTGATCCCTTACTTGGGTAGTTTCTTAGCCATGTTACCTGCTTTAGTCTTAGGCTTGGTAGCAGGACCAGAGATGTTTATCAAGGTCTTAATTGTATTTGCAGTGGAGCAAACCATTGAAGGACGTTTCGTATCTCCTTTGGTTTTGGGAAGCCAGTTAAATATCCATCCGATTACCATTTTATTTGTGCTCTTGACGTCAGGATCTATGTTTGGAATCTGGGGAGTTTTCCTTGGTATTCCGGTCTATGCGTCTGCTAAGGTCGTTATTGGAGCTATCTTTGAATGGTATAAGGTCGTCAGTGGCTTGTATGAAGAACATAATGAAATAGAAGAGGAAACACAGAGTGAGTCATAGTCAACAAATGGTAGAGGCTCTTGATCAGCAAGAGCTAGAAGAAGCAGAAGTTCAATTTCAAAAGGCCTTGTTGGAAGATAGTGAAGCGCAACTATTGGATTTGGGTCAATATCTTGAAAGTATTGGTTTTTACCCTCAGGCAAAAGAGGTTTACGAACAGATTGCAGAAACCTATCCAGAAGTATATCTGAGTTTGGCAACCATCCTTGCAGAGGAAGGGCAAACGGAAGAGGCCTATGCTTATTTAGAAGAAATTAGCCCTGAGTCTAACTGGTATGTAGCCAGTCTCTTGGTCAAGGCAGATCTCTATCAGCTGGAAGGTCTCGCAGATGTGGCGCGTGAAAAATTAGTTGAAGCAGCCAGTCTGTCTGATGATCCGATCATTCAATTAGGGCTTGCAGAAATCGATCTAGAATTGGAACGCTACCAAGAGGCTATCCAAGAGTATGCCCAGTTGGACAATCGGGAGATTTTGGAAGCGACAGGGATTTCTACCTATCAACGGATTGGTTTTGCCTATGCCAATCTTGGTAAATTTGAAGCAGCTGTTCCCTTCTTAGAGAAAGCTCTGGAGATTGAGTTTGATGACCAGATTGCCTACGAATTGGCGACCTTATTGTCTGATCAAGAAGAATACCAAAAGGCCCTGATCTACTACAAACAAATTGACACCTTGTCGCCTGATTTTGAAGGCTATGAGTACGGGTATGCTTTGGCCTTACAGGCAGAAAATGATCGTGAAAAAGCGCTTGAAATCGCCAAACAAGGGATTGAGAAGAATCCATTTGACGCACAGTTGAAGCTCCTTGCCTCTCAGCTTTCTTATGAGCTCCACCAGCCTGAACAGGCAGAAACTTATCTGTTGGAAGCTAAAGAAGTGGCAGATGATCTCGAAGAGATTGCTCTTCGCCTCACTACCCTTTATTTAGAACAGGAGCGTTTTGACCAAGTCTTAGATTGGCAAAATGAAGAAGTCGAAACAGTTGTCACTCGGTGGAACATTGCCCGTGCCTTGGCTGCCTTGGAGAAAACAGAAGAGGCCGTCTCAGCCTACCAAGAGCTCTATGAGGATTTAAAGGACAACCCAGAATTCCTCGAAGCCTATGTTTATTTGTTGCGTGAGGCTGGAGATGTGACGAAGGCGCGTGAAGTGGCTAATCAGTATTTGGCAATCGTACCAGACGATGTGCAGATGCAAACCCTCTATGATAGCCTCTAATCAAAACCATATCGTGAAGATTCGGAATAGTTTGTGGTATACTGGTAGAAGATAGAATGAGGAGAGAAAAACATGGAACCAGTGAAACTTTTTCAATACAATACCTTAGGTGCCCTAATGGCGGGTCTGTACGGGGGTTCATTTACGATTGGAGAACTCTTGGAACACGGAGATCTAGGAGTTGGGACGCTTGATTCTATTGATGGAGAGTTGATTGTATTAGATGGTAAGGCATATCAGGCCAAGGGATCAGGGGACTATCCTGAAATAGTCGAAGTTTCTCCGGATGCCAAGGTTCCTTATGCAGCAGTCGTCCCTCACCAAGCAGAAGTAATTTTCCGCCAACGCTTTGAAATGACGGACGAGGAATTGGAAGCCCGTATTGAGTCTTATTATGATGGGGAAAATCTTTTCCGCTCTATTAAGATTCGTGGTGACTTTGCCAAGATGCATGTCCGTATGATTCCAAAATCAACACCAGAGATGAAGTTTGCAGAGGTTGCAACCCATCAGCCAGAGTATACACGGGAAAATGTCACTGGAACCATCGTCGGTTTTTGGACACCAGAAATTTTCCATGGCGTGAGTGTGGCTGGTTATCATTTGCACTTTATTTCAGATGACCACACCTTTGGTGGCCATGTCATGGATTTTATCATCACAGAAGGGATTGTAGAGGTGGGAGCCATCGATCAGCTGGATCAACGTTTCCCAGTTCAAGACCGTCAGTACCTCTTTGCCAAATTCAATGTTGATGAGGTCAAAGAAGACATTAATAAAGCAGAATAAAAAGGTTGAGCGTCGCTCAACCTTTCGTATTGAAGATAATGTTATTTAAGAAACTTTCCTTAGGTGAGTACGGACGTCAGC
>CABKMC010000173.1 GCA_902373455.1 uncultured Streptococcus sp. | reverse complement strand
TGCGATTTCTATAGCATAAAGAGACTAGAAATGATTCTAGCCTCTCTTCATCAATCCGTCACAGCGCCTGTTCCATCTAGACTCCAAGTGTCTTCAATGTAGGGGATAAAGGTTTTCAAGGTTTCTGCATCCCCTTCAAAAGAAATGGTATAAACTTTTTCACCCTTCTGGAAGATCCAGGTAATCAGGTATTGACCAGATTTCATGACAATTTGAAGCTGGTAGGCGTCCAGACCTGCGACTTTAGTCCGCGCTCCCGTCATCTTATCAACATCCTGGTTATCTTGCCACATTACGGCCAGTTTCTTGGCTAGAAATTCAGCATTAAACTCGATATCTGCAGGAACTTTGGCCTTTTCTTTAGTAAAGCTGTTCAATGTGACAATATTATAGCCACTCCCATCCGTATACTGGACAGCTTCTGTCCCATCGATATCCGTGAACTTGAACCATTTACTTGGAATATCGATGTATCCATAATCTGCATTTCCAATCCGCTTGGTTTCTTGACTGGAAGAATTTTTCTTTGTAGAAGAAGTATCCTTTGACGAAGAGCTGCTTGTTTGCTTTTCGACTTTGCTGCTACCCTCTTTTGTAGAAGAAGCTGCTGTGTCCTTTTTAGTGGTGTGACTACAAGCCATTAATGTGCAGGTAGAAAGAATCGTCAGTGATGTGACCAATAATTTATGTTTCATGCTCAACCTCCTTGAGAACGTTTTCTTTCTTCTAGTCTACCATGAAAGTGGGTATTTTAAAATAGGATAAGTGTCACATCTGATGGAACCTTTCTTATTCAGTCTATTTCTTTTGAACCTAAAACAAAAGTGCCCTTTTGAGGCACTTTAAATGTTATTCTTCATCCATTGACAAGACAGATAAGAAGGCTTCCTGTGGTACTTCTACAGATCCAATCGCTTTCATCCGTTTCTTACCAGCTTTTTGTTTTTCAAGAAGCTTGCGTTTCCGTGAGACGTCCCCACCATAACACTTGGCCAAGACGTTCTTACGAAGGGCCTTGATATCTGTACGGGCTACGATCTTATGACCGATCGCTGCTTGGATAGGCACTTCAAACTGTTGACGAGGGATAATCTTCTTGAGTTTCTCAACAATCAACTTACCACGTTCATAGGCAAAGTCCTTGTGAACGATAAAGCTGAGGGCATCGACGGTATCGCCATTGAGAAGGATATCCATTTTAACCAATTTAGAAGGACGGTATTCAGACAACTCGTAATCAAAGCTTGCATAGCCACGAGTAGAGGATTTCAATTTATCAAAGAAATCAAAGACAATTTCCGCTAGTGGGATTTGATAGATGACATTCACCCGATTTTCATCGATGTAGTCCATGGTCACAAAGTCCCCACGTTTGCGTTGGGCCAATTCCATCACAGCACCGACAAACTCTTGTGGCACCATGATTTGTGCTTTGACATACGGTTCTTCGATCGAAGCGATCTTGGTTGGATCTGGAAACTCAGAAGGGTTTGAGACATCCAGTGCTTCTCCATCTGTCAAATTGACCTTGTAGATTACAGACGGCGCTGTCATGATCAAGTCAATATTGAACTCGCGCTCCAAGCGTTCCTGAATAACGTCCATATGAAGGAGACCCAAGAAACCACAACGGAAACCAAAACCAAGGGCCTGAGACGTTTCGGGTTCAAATTGAAGACTGGCGTCATTCAATTGCAATTTTTCCAAAGCTTCACGAAGATCATTGTATTTGTTGGATTCAATCGGGTAAAGACCGGCAAAGACCATTGGATTCATTTGCTTGTATCCATGTAGGGGCTCACTTGCCGGATTAGTCGCTAGGGTCACCGTATCCCCGACACGGGTATCCGCAACGGTCTTGATAGAGGCCGCAATATAGCCAACGTCTCCAGTCGCAAGGAAATCACGTCCAACTGCTTTAGGAGTAAAAATCCCAACTTCAGTGACATCAAAGGTCTTGCTATTGCTCATGAGCTGGATCTTATCGCCCGGTTTAACCATTCCATTGACCACTCGGACCTGAAGGATTACTCCACGATAGGCATCATATACAGAGTCAAAGATCAAGGCTTGAAGTGGCGCTTCAACATCCCCAGTCGGTGCTGGAACTTTCTCAACAATCTGCTCCAAAATCTCTTCAATCCCGATACCAGCCTTGGCAGAAGCTAAGACTGCCTCACTAGCATCTAGACCGATGACATCTTCTACTTCTGTGCGCACGCGTTCTGGATCTGCAGCTGGTAAGTCAATTTTATTGATTACTGGCAGGATTTCCAAATCATTGTCCAAAGCAAGGTAGACATTGGCTAGTGTCTGAGCTTCAATCCCTTGAGCAGCATCTACTACGAGAATGGCACCCTCACAGGCGGCAAGCGACCGCGAAACCTCATAGGTAAAGTCCACGTGTCCTGGTGTGTCAATCAAGTGGAAGATATAGGTTTCCCCATCTTTAGCCGTGTAGTTCAATTCGATGGCATTGAGCTTGATGGTAATCCCACGTTCCCGCTCCAGGTCCATACTATCTAAAAGTTGGGCTTGCATCTCCCGACTAGACACGGTTTCGGTTTTTTCTAAAATTCGATCGGCCAAGGTTGACTTTCCGTGGTCAATATGGG
>CABKMC010000172.1 GCA_902373455.1 uncultured Streptococcus sp. | reverse complement strand
TTCCGTCAAGCAGTGAACTTTGCCTTTGACCGCAAATCTTATGCGGCACAAGTATCTGGATCTGATGCGGCTGAAAATACCCTTCGTAGCACCTTGGTACCACCAACTTATGTCCAAGTCAATGGAGAAGATTTTGGTAAAGTCGTTGAAAAACAATTGGTTACCTATGGGGATCAATGGAAGGGTGTGAGCCTGGCCGATGGTCAAACTAGCCTTTACAACCCAGAAAAAGCCAAAGCTTCATTTGCGAAAGCCAAAGCTGAATTGCAAAAACAAGGCGTTCAATTCCCAATTCATTTGGACTACATTGTCAGCCAAGTGGACAACAGCATGGTCCAACAAGCTAGCTCCTTCAAACAATCTGTAGAGTCAGCGCTTGGTGCAGACAATGTCGTTGTAGACCTTCAAAAGGTTTCGGATGATGATTTCCAAAATATCACCTACTTCAGCGATACTGCTGCTGCGAGAGATTACGATATCTCAGGCGGTGGTTGGGCTCCTGACTACCAAGACCCATCGACTTACCTCGAAAGTATCAGCCCAGTAAATGGTTCTGTCTTCTACTATCTTGGTATTGATGCAGGTTCAAATAATCCAGCCATTGCAACAGTTGGTTTGGATCAATACGCTAACATGTTGAAAGATGCCGATGCTGAATTGTTGGATCAAGCAAAACGCTATGAAAAATATGCAGCAGCGCAAGCATGGTTGACAGATAGCTCGATTACGCTTCCAACTGTTTCAAATGGTGGTGCTCCAATGCTTCAACGGACCGTACCATACAGCCGTGCTGCTTCATGGGTTGGTACAAAAGGAACAGGAACCTTCTACAAATACCTTGAAATGTCCAAAGATGTTGTCACCACAAAAGACTTTAACAAGGCCAAAGAAGAATGGTTGAAGAAAAAAGCAGAATCCAATAAAAAAGCTCAAGAAGATCTCAAAGATCACATCGAAAAGAAAAAATAAATCAATCATTGTTCCATCAATGAGGATAAAAAAAGTCGAGGCTGGGACAAAAGTCCTAGCCTCTTAATTGTTTTTGGATTGTTGAGCAAGACGCAGTGGTTGAGTGGGCTCTACTACGCTGATTTCATCAGCTTTTACAGCCCTACTCAACTGTGCGGAGGTGGGACGACGAAATCAAATTCTAACGAATGACCGATTTCTGTCCCACTCTCGGTTTTTTAGGTATCGAATGTTAGTCCATCTCGTTCTTTTAGATGAAAGATAGATCAATCACCCGCTATTGAACTGTACCCAAAAAGATAGATTTTGGGGTATAGCTATAGACGGGTGATCATCATTCTATTCACTAAATCTTAAAAAATAGCCATCTGGATCTAAAACTGCAAATTCATGGGGATAGATATAATGGTCGCCAACAAGAAATTCTCTTTTGTTGTACCCTATGCTTTTTAGCGAAAACGTTTCCTATTTAAATAAACTCTAAAAAATGATAAAATATTTGTAAGTCAACCACTTAAGGAGGTTAAGCATTGTGAAAAACAAAATCTTATTAGGTTCTATGACGCTCCTATCTGCATTTATACTAGCAGCATGCGGAAATAGAGAAAAGAAAACAAACAAAACTACAGCAGCACCAACAACTGAAGTCACTAAAGAAACTACGGATGCACCAACGACAACAACTCAAACAACAACTCCTGGGTCTTCTTCTGGGGCAAAAGAAATATCCCTTGCAGATACTCAACGTATCGGAAATGAAAAATATGGTTATATCAATATCCCTAAAGATTGGGTCGTACGCACTACTCGAAGTAGCAAAGCGCTCGAATATTTATCACCAGATAAACACAATGCGTTAATAATGGATTCAAACACTAAAGATACTGTTAAACTTGGCCCCAACGAAACCTTTGACGCAGAGTTACTTGCGAACCGTTTATATAGCTCATTCGGAAAACACAAAAATCGAACTAGTATAGAAGGTGTAAAAGCTATATTTGCCGGTGGGGACGCTTTCTTAATAAAAGTAACAGTTAAAGATGGGAGTACTTTATACGTATGGGTATTCCAAAAAGGAGATAAAGTATACACAATCATAATCCAAGGTTCAGAAGATATGATTAAATCCTTAAGACCTGTTCTCGAGCAATCTTGGGGCCTAGATCCGAATACTCCGGGGAAATAATCCTTAAAAAACTAAAAGAGACTAATCAATGAACTGCACCCCAAAAGTTAGACAGAAAAAATCTAACTTTTGGGGTGTTTTTATTATGAAATTAACTTATAAAGATAAAGTTCAGGTCTATGAACTTAGAAAACAAGGGAGAAGCTTCAAAGAGCTTTCAAATATATTTGGGATAAAAATTCCTAATCTTCAGTACATGATTAAATTGATTGATCGTTACGGTATAGAGTTTGTTAAAAAGGGGAGGAATCGTTATTATTCTCCTAAATTAAAACGAGAAATCATTGATAAAGTTCTGATTGAAGGTCGTTCACAAATAAGGGTGTCTCTAGATTATGCTCTTCCAAGTGTTGGAATGTTGCCTAATTGGATAGCACAATATAAGAAAAACGGGTATACTATTGTTGAGAAAACAAGAGGGAGACCGCCTAAAATGGGACGTAAACCAAAGAAAAAACCTGAAGAGATGACAGAGTTAGAACGTC
>CABKMC010000171.1 GCA_902373455.1 uncultured Streptococcus sp. | reverse complement strand
ATCCAATTCTAACGAATTACCGATTTCTGTCCCACTCTCTTTTTTCTTATGAAACCGATTCGAGTTTCATTCTTTTCTGCGTATCTTCTACGACGTCTTTTAAAGTGGTTTGGGACATTTCTTTTTCCATAGCAGTCTGAATGTCCTCAAGCTTTCCATCTAAAACATTATGGATATTGTGGCCAATTGGGCAGGCTGGATTCGGATTGTCATGAAAACCAAATAATTGACCTGTCGAACCTAAGCATTCTACCGCTTGATAGATATCCAGCAGGCTGATCTCATCGGCTGCTTTTGCGAGCTCAGCTCCGCCTGTCCCACGCGCTACATGGATCAATCCTGCTTTCTTCAACTGAGACAAAGTCTTTCGAATAATAACAGGGTTCACGCCGACACTTCCTGCCAAAAAATCACTGGTTACTTTTGTTTTCTCTCCTTGTAGAGCAATCATGATCAAGACATGAGTCCCAATGGTAAAGCGACTCGAAATTTGCATAACTTCACTCCTTTCTACCCGTTTTTGAAGGTAGAGTCTATTGAACAACCGTCAAGGGACGACTTTCGTTATTCCTATTATACTCTTTTTAGTTGTAATGTCAATAGTTACACTGTTGAAAGAAGTCCTCTAGCCAAGCATCGATTTCTCGATCATGACCTTCTCTCTGTTCAATCTCATGAAGAAGCTCATGATTGTGGGTATGATGAATGCCATTGACCAAACTTTCATAATACACTTGGTAATAAGGAAGATGGAGATCTTTTGCGAGTTGCAGTTCTTTTTGGACATCATAATCCACCCGTCTAAAATCTACATCTTTTAGCCCCATTTGATCAAATTCAAGAATAGCATACATGGCCCGAAGGTCCTTGCGAAGATTCTTTTCCAAAAAGAAAGGTTGACCGATCGATCCAGGATTGATAATCAGTTCTCCTCCTGTCCCGTAGCGGAAAAACTGCTGGTGAATGTGTCCGTAGACTGCGATATCACAAGACGGGTTTGTCACCAAGCGGTCAAAATCCTTCTGGTCACCAATGTGGATCAATTCGCGACCCCAATTCTTATCGGGTAAGTGGTGGGTAATACCGATCTTTAAACCTGCGATTTCTCTATGGACCTGCATGGGCATTTCCTGCATAGCTTCAATTTCCTGGGGTGTGATTTCTTCAAGAATATATTGACACTGGCGCATGAGGTAGCGATGACTGGGTCTGGTCTCATCCAACATCCCCCTCATGGCCCGCCAAAGACTATCTTCCCAGTTTCCAAGGACTTTGACCGTAATCGGTAACTCCTCTAACAGCTCCAAGAGGGCCCGTCTCCCTGTCCCAGGCATCAAACTATCTCCTAAGAGCCAATATTCATCCACCTTGGCTTTTCGACTATCCTCTAGGACAGCTTCCAATGCTGTCGTATTTCCATGAATATCTGAAAGTAAAGCAATTTTAGTCATGATCTTCTCCTTCTCTCCATTATAACAAAGAGAAGAAAAACTTCCACCCAAAGGTGAAAGTTTTATGAACATTCCATGCTACCAGAAATGAAAACACAGGCTAGAAGCGGACGCTTCGTCGTTGGATTTATCTTTTTCCAAAGAGTTGCTTAACGGCTTTGTATCTTAGTCTACTGATTTGAGGGCTTCGAGCATGTCTACTTTTCGAAGATAATGGTCAACATAAATTCCTAACAGGATCAAGAGATGGATCATTCCTCCGACAGGAAATAGGAAAACGCCAAGTCCTACTTTAGGGTAAAAGAGAATGGCATCTGGTGCAATCATGGCAATGAGGAATTGATGAAGATAATAACCACCCACTAATCCCATGAGGATCCCTATGATAGACAATAAGATGGTTTCGCGGTAAATATAGAGCGTCACTTCCTTATTATGGAATCCTAAGACCTTAATGGTCGATAATTCCCGGATCCGCTCCGCCACATTGATATTGGTTAAATTATACAAGATCACGATGGCTAGCAAGATCGATACGACTACTAGAATCATCATAGTGGTGTCCAAGGATTTGGCAACTGAATTAAAGAGGGAAATCATCGAAGCATTCTGACTAACCGCCTTCACAGCTGCAAGTGCCATCATATCCCGACTAATAGCCTGCACTTGTCGTGTAGAAGGATTTTTCAACTGCACCAAATAGCTATTTGCTGAAGTCCGCTTTCCGTAGATCTTTTGGTAACTTGCCTGATCCATATAGACAAAATGGCCGACATAATTTTCAGTGATCCCTGCTACCTTAAAAGTATGGCCATCTAAGGTCAGTCGATCACCGACTGTAACCTGGGCTAGTTGTGCTAGCTTACTACTGATGATGACCCCTTTCTTGAGAGACAAGGACTCTTCCTGCTTGAGAGAACGCAGGCTGACAAAGGGAGAAAAATCTGTACGATCCGTTACCATCATCGTAATGGTCTGCTTGTCGCGTCCACCCTTTAAAGATGCTTCGATGACCTTACTATAGATCGGTCGATAATCTTTGATATCTGATTTTTCCAGACGATTGGTTAATTCCTTGCTTTCTTGGCTTGATGCATTCGTTTTTTTGGCTACAATCAACTCATATGATAGGATCTCTTGAAATTGGCGTTTGGGAACCCCTCCTACAGAAGATTGAATCCCTAGCCCTGCGAAGAGAAGAGCAACAGAACC
>CABKMC010000170.1 GCA_902373455.1 uncultured Streptococcus sp. | reverse complement strand
TAAAGAAGCCGCGAAACAAATTCATTCGAATATGAAAATTGTCCCCGTCAAAACCCTTCAAGACGCTATTGATTATTTGAAAAAGAAGTAGAAGTATCTTGTTAGATCAGTCTCGTACTTGAAAGTACGAGATAGAGTTGGCAGATAGGAAGATTCACCTTCTAATCAAATTCAAGTTTTTGCTTATCAATCTCTCTATTTTTAGAGGGATTTTTTCTTTATACTGGTATCAGAAAGAAAGGGAGGTAGTGAAATGATTCAAACCAGTTTGTTTTCCATTTCAGTATTCTTAGCGGGAGTTCTATCCTTTTTCTCCCCGTGTATTTTACCACTGATGCCAGTCTATGTAGGGATTCTATTGGATTCTGAACGTGTGAAAACTGTTCGGATTTTTGGAAGAGACATTTCTTGGTATGGCCTGGTGAAGACTCTTTGTTTTATCGCAGGTCTATCAACTGTTTTCCTGATTCTAGGATACGGTGCAGGGGCCCTTGGCCAGGTATTGTATGCTCCATGGTTTCGCTATCTGCTAGGAGGGATTGTGATCCTATTAGGGATTCACCAAATGGAAGTGATCAATCTGAGACAACTCCAAAAACAAAAGACCATCCAACTCAAAAAGAATCGGGAGCGCAATGAATTCTTCAATGCTTTTCTGATAGGGGTAACCTTTAGTTTTGGTTGGACCCCTTGTGTCGGACCAGTTTTGAGTTCGGTTCTAGCCATTGCCGCTTCTGGAGGAAATGGTGCTTTGCAAGGCGCTCTCCTGATGCTGGTCTATACATTAGGCTTGGCGCTCCCCTTCTTAGTCTTGGCTCTAGCTTCTAGCTGGGTTCTACAACATTTTGCTAAACTCAAGCCCCATATGGGAACCTTGAAAAAAATTGGTGGTGCCCTCATCATCTTGATGGGCATCTTGCTGATGCTAGGAAATCTTAATAGCCTCGCATCCCTGTTTCACTAATCTTAAAGGATTAAAGGAGAAAAATCATGAAAAAAATTCTTGCACTTTCTGTTGCTACACTTAGCATCGTCACTTTAGCTGCTTGTTCTGGACAGAAATCAGATTCAGACATGAAAAAAACGGACGATAGTAGTATGATGAAGAAGGACGATATGAAGAAGGACGATATGAAGGATTCATCCATGTCCGATGATAAAATGAAAAAAGAAGACATGAAAGATTCATCTATGATGTCTGACAGCAGTTCGGAAATGAAGGACGATATGAAAAAAGATGAGATGAAATCTAGCGATTCAGAAATGAAAAATGAAAAGAGTGAATCATCTGATATGAAATCAGACAAGGAATGAAAGAAGGGAGAGGTCATCTGAGGATGACTTTCTCCTTGTTTAAAGAGGTAATAATGATGAAGAAATTAGCTTTAGTAGCTGCAGGATTTTTGTGTACTGGACTTTTGGGGGCTTGTTCGAGTCAAGGAATGGCTACTTCCAATAAGGACATGAGCCAACAAACAGCCAAAGCTGGGGCTAGGCAACCATCTGGCAAGAAAGTGAAGGATTTTAGCTTGCAAGGAGTGGATGGCAAGACCTACCGCTTATCCGATTACAAAGGGAAGAAAGTTTACCTCAAATTTTGGGCTTCCTGGTGCTCAATCTGTCTTTCAACATTAGGCGACACAAATGATTTAGCAAAGGCAGAGGAGGGTAAGGATTATGTGGTCTTATCCGTTGTAGCTCCAACCTTTAATGGTGAAAAATCGGAAGCAGATTTCAAAAACTGGTACCAGTCTTTGGATTACAAGGATTTCCCAGTCTTGCTGGATAATAAAGGAGATTTGCTCAAAGAATATGGGATTCGCTCTTATCCATCTGCTCTCTTTATTGCGAGCGATGGAACGCTCGCTAAGACCCATATCGGTTATATGAGCAAGGAAGACATCGTCCAGACTCTAAAAGAAATGAAGTAAGGAGATAGACAATGGAAACAAAATGGAAACTCATTTCCGTTCTTTTAGTGGGCCTGCTTTGTTTTGGAATCTTCTTCCTTATCAAAGGATCCATGGCCTTGGATACATCAGATGCGACGACTGAGCAGATCAAAAAAGCGTCCATGAGTCAGACACCAGTAGCAAACAAAAAGAAGGAAGAAAAAGTCAACCCAGAAGACCAACGAGAAATCTATTTAGCTGGTGGTTGCTTCTGGGGCGTAGAGGAATATTTCTCCCGTGTTCCAGGTGTGATCGATGCTGTATCAGGGTACGCCAATGGGAAGGGAGATACAACCAAGTATGAATTGGTCCCTCAAACAGGCCATGCCGAAACAGTTCACATCACTTACAATGTCAAGCAGGTATCTCTGAAAGAATTGCTCCTGCATTATTTTCGGATTATCGACCCAACGTCGAAGAATCGTCAAGGAAACGATCAAGGGACTCAATACCGAACAGGTGTCTATTATGTCTCTCAAGAAGACCTTCCAACCATTAACCAAGTCTTTGATGAAGTAGCAAAAAAATACGACAAACCGTTAGCAGTGGAAAAAGAGCCGCTGACCAATTTCATCCAGGCGGAAGATTACCACCAGGATTATCTAAAGAAACATCCGAATGGGTACTGCCATATTGATGTCAATCAAGCTTCTTATCCGGTGATTGATGCTAGTCGCTACTCTAAACCGAGTGATGAGGAGATCAAAAAGAAATTGAGCCCAGAAGAGTATGCGGTGACACAAAAAAATGATACCGAACAGGCCTTCTCCAATCGTTA
>CABKMC010000169.1 GCA_902373455.1 uncultured Streptococcus sp. | reverse complement strand
GAAGAAGCTACTGGTGGGGAATTTTCACGCTCCATGCTATCTCGATTTGAGAGAGGGGAAAATGACCTCACTACGCAACGGTTTTTTCAGGCCCTTCAACAGATCAAAACGAGTCTCAGTGAGTTCTCTCATCTAGCAGGGATCGACCAGCACTCTTTTATCCCCAAATTGTTGAAAGAACACTATGAAAACATGAGCTTGGAACATGATCAAGCCTTGTACCAAAGCTACCAGCTAGCCTATCAGAAAGATCACAAAAAAGAAGACTTCTTAGCCAGCATTATTCTCAAGGCCAAAATACTTGGCTTATATCCTGAGGTGGAGTTGGCTGCTAGCCAAGAGGAACTAGATTTCCTCTATGACTACCTCTTCTCTGTCATGGTCTGGGGAAATTTTGAGTTAAGCCTATTTTCACTGACCTCTCCTCTTTTCTCTAGTCAGCTCTATCGCCAGTATACAGAGGAGTTGGTCCAAAGAGATGATTTCAAGCATCTCCTAGACTCTTCTCGTCCTGCCCTCAATTCTATATTTCTCAATGGTTTCTTTCTATCCATTAGTTCAAATAAATTTGAAGATGCATCTTATTTTGATCAGCTGATCAAGGACCACTTTTACTCTGAAAACGAAGCCTACCTTCGGACGGTTTATCTCTATGCCAAAGGGGAATTTCTTTATCGAAAGGGAGAAAAAGAAACTGGTCTTGAAAAGATGGAACAGGCCATTCAGGTCCTCTCTATTCTGGATTGTAAGGACAGTGCCAACTACTACAAACAGGGCCTGCAAGAACTGATTAAGGAAGCCTGAAAAGAGAGTGGGACAGAAATCGGTCATTCGTTAGAATTCGATTTCGTCGTCCCACCTCCGCACAGTTGAGTAGGGCTGTAAAAGCTGATGAAATCAGCGTAGTAGAGCCCACTCAACCACTGCGTCTTGCTTGACAATCCAAAAATAATTGAGAGGCTAGGACTTTTGTCCTAGCCTTTTTTTGTTGAAAATATGCAACTTTTTGTTTTCCGTATTTTTTAGGTCTACAATAGGATCATCAAGAAAAGAAAGAGGTCCCAGCATGATAAGCAGACTAAAGAATCGTCTCCTTCATTATTTCCTTAAACAGACTAGTTTTTATGTTAAAGAGGAAAAATTAGAACTGACGGAAGAAGAGAAACTGTCTCTTCTCAAGCAGGCCTTACAACATTTAAGAGAAGTTATTTTATCTGCTAAGCATAAGGAGGAATGCTTATGAAACTCTTGATCCGTAATAAAATTTTTGCCTTACTCAGCCTTTCTCGCTTTTTAAATAGCCTTGGTGCCGCCATCTACAATTTGGTCTTTGTGGTCTTTGCGGCTAGCATGCCTCACCCTAGTCTGGCAGTTGGGATCGCCAATCTCATTGTTTTCATCCCAAGTCTTTTCACCATTTTCATTGGAATGAAGGCCGATCACACCGCTAAAAAAGCTAACTGGCTGATCCGAATGGGCTTTCTGCAAGCTATCCTTTTCGTCATCATTGCACTGATGACAAAGATTCCGGGTTACCTGGCCTTTTCGATCGTTTGCTTCTTGAATATTGTATCAGATTGTTTAAGTGATTATCGCGGGGGGCTGCAACTTCCCATTATGCAGAAGAACATTCCTAGCGAGGATCTGATGGAAGCCTATTCCTTCAATCAACTGCTTAGTATGGTTTGTTCCATTTCAGGTCAAGCGCTGGGAGTCTGGCTTTTAGCTATCAGTCACCAAAACTTTGCACTTGTTGCTTCGATCAATGCCCTGACTTTTCTCCTGTCTTCCACTTGTCTTTTCATCCGACGAAGTCAACTAACCCACGAACCGATTCAAGTGGATTCGAGTAAGAAAGTTTCTTTCCTTCAAGAATGTCGAGACATGTATCGCAATGTCACCACTATCTTTGCAGATGAAGAGGTTCACAACTTTGGAAAACTTCTCCTATCCCTAGTTTTCATCAATGCTTTGGGCGGATCCATCTCCGGCATCTATAATTTGCAACTGCTTCACTCCCCCTTCTTTCATTTGAGCTTTAGCCAATCGCTCTTGATCTTAGAAGCAGTGACTATTTTGAGCATGGTCTGGGCTAGCCTGACACCTCACGATTATTTTTCCAAACAAACCCTCCACCATACTCTGCTGTGGATTGCAGGTGGTCTGACCATGCTTGGCCTCACAAATATTCTGGTCCACTGGGATATCCTTTCCCTTCTACTCATCACTTTTCTTGGTTATCTTGTTGCAAAAATCAACCCAAAAGTTTCCAGTCTTTTAATGAGCAAACTGCCAGCTGAGAAATTAGCCTCTACCTCTAGCTTTTTGGGTCTGATGGTAAGCTTTGCCATGCCTCTTGGAACAGCCCTTTTTTCTAGCCTAGCTATCTGGAACCTCTCTTTAGCTTGGGGAATCTTTGCCATTTTCGGTTTCGGCACCGTCCTCTTGTCTAGCAAATAAAGAGAGTGGGACAGAAATCGGTAATTCGTTAGAATTCGATTTCGTCGTCCCACCTCCGCACAGTTGAGTAGGGCTGTAAAAGCTGATGAAATCAGCGTAGTAGAGCCCACTCAACCACTGCGTCTTGCTCGACAATCTAAGAACGATTAAGAGGCTAGGACTTTTGTCCCAGCCTCTTACTTTACATTTTTCTTAGTCTTTCCACCCGCTCGGCAATGGGAGGGTGAGTATAAAAGAGCTTTTGCAAACCGGATTCTTTTTTGGGATCGTTG
>CABKMC010000168.1 GCA_902373455.1 uncultured Streptococcus sp. | reverse complement strand
ATGCCGGTATTTATGTAGATGTCGTGACCGGTGAGCCGCTCTTTTCCTCTAAGGATAAATTTGATTCTGGATGTGGTTGGCCAAGTTTCAGTCGGCCTATTAGTCCTGATGTGGCAATCTATAAGGAGGATAAGAGTTTCAATATGACTCGGACAGAAGTTCGGAGCCGTGTGGGAAATTCCCATCTGGGCCATGTTTTTACAGATGGACCCAAGGAAAAAGGAGGCCTTCGCTATTGCATCAATAGTTTGTCTATTACCTTCATACCCAAAGCAGAAATGAAAGAAAAGGGCTACGGTTATTTATTAGACTATGTCTGAGACAATTCAGTCTATAATTTGCTATAATAAGTATAGCAAAAACAAGTGGGTGAAAGACATGTACGCGATTATGATTGTGGAAGATGAAGAGTTGATTCGTCAGGGTCTGACTTCCTTAGTGGACTATGAACAGTTTGGAATGACTGTCATCAATCAGGCAGAAAATGGGCGTGAGGCTTGGGAGAAGTTTCAAGAGCAACCAGCCGATATCCTTCTAACCGATATCAATATGCCACAAATGAATGGCTTGGATCTGGCCCATCTCGTTAAAGAGCAGTCACCATCTTGTCATATCATTTTTTTGACAGGTTATGATGACTTTGAGTTTGCGAGGAAAGCCATCAAGTTAGGTGCGGATGATTATTTGCTAAAGCCTTTCTCAAAAGATGATATTGAAGAGATATTAGCCAAGGTGAAAGGAAAACTTGATCAAGAGCGAAAGAAGGCGCAAGTCGAAGATTTGGTCAGCCATGGTTATTCGACAGAGTTGGAAGAAGCCATTCATGCTCGTTTAGCAGATTCGCAGTTAACCCTGAAGGATTTGGCCTATCAACTTGGTTTCAGTTCCTCTTATCTAAGTGTATTGATCAAGAAAAAATTGGGACTTCCTTTCCAAGAATACCTCATCCAAGAGCGAATGAAGAAGGCTCAACTCTTGCTTCTCACGACAGATTTAAAGATTTATGAGATTGCAGATCAGGTTGGTTTTGAAGATATGAACTATTTTTCTCAACGCTTTAAGCAGGTTGTTGGGGTGACGCCAAGGCAGTACAAAAAAGGAGAGCATGAATGAAACGATATCCCTTGCTGATTCAGCTGGTCCTCTACTTTTTTCTCTTCATTCTCTTACTTTTTGGTCTCATCGGTAGCCTTTACTATCAAACGAGTTCAGGGACGATCCGCCAGCTAACGGAGCGGACGACAAGAAATAGTATCGACCAAAGTAGTCAGTTTATTACGTCTTATCTAAAAAAATTAAAGCAGACCACAACGGTGCTTAGCAAGGAACAGGCTGTTCAACAATTTGCCCAAGATAGGAGTGCGGATCAAGAAACGGTTCAGCACTTGATGCGAACGATGATTGAAACGGATCCGGACTTGGTCTCTGCGGTCTTGGTGACCAAGGATGGACGTCTGGTAGCGACAGATTCCAAAATCAGCATGCAGACTTCATCAGACATGATGAATGAAAGCTGGTATCAAGAGGCGATTAAGGAAAGAGCCATGCCAGTTTTGACGCCAGCTCGAAAGGAATCCTTGACCTCGGAAAAAGAAAAATGGGTGGTTTCTATTACCCAAGAAGTAGTCGATCAGACTGGTCAAAATCTCGGAGTAGTACGTTTGGATATTGGCTACGATAGCTTACAGGCTTATTTAGATCACCTTCAGCTAGGGAAACAAGGCTTTAGTTTTATCATTAATCAAAAGCACAAGTTTGTCTACCATCCTAAAAAGGCGGTCTATTCCTCCAGCCAAGAAATGCAGGCCATGCAGCCCTATATTGCTGTGACAGATGGCTATGCTAAAGGAGGACAGAATTTTATTTATCAGGTTCCGATTCCAGATAGTGATTGGACCTTGATTGGAGTAGCTTCACTTGAAGGACTTCAGATGCTTCAGTCGCAACTCCTATACTCTTTCATTGGTCTAGGATTACTGGCCTTGATCATGTGTTTAATAGGGCTTGGCTTTGTTCTGCGTTTGTGGATCAGACCCTTACGAGACCTTCAGACCATCATTTTGAGGATTGGATCAGGAGATGCTCACGTGAGGGCTGTAGCCAAAGGATCTCCAGAATTGGTCGACCTCGCTCAAGCTTTTAATGCCATGTTGGATCAAATCGATCATCTCATGCAACAGGTAAAGGAGGAGGAGCAGAACGCACGGCGTTACGAGCTGCGGGCACTTTCGGCTCAGATTAATCCGCATTTTCTATACAATACCTTGGATACGATTGTCTGGATGGCGGAGTTTAATGATAGTCGGCGCGTGGTTAACATCACCAAATCTTTGGCTCAATATTTTCGACTGGCTCTCAACCAAGGTCAGGAGCAAATCCTACTGAGAGACGAAATTGACCATGTTCGCCAGTATCTTTTTATTCAAAAACAACGTTATGGTGAAAAGCTCAACTATGAAATTCTAGAAGATGAACGGTTGGGCGACTATCAGCTCCCCAAATTAGTGCTTCAACCCTTAGTGGAAAATGCGATTTACCATGGCATTAAAGAGATCGATCGGCCAGGTCTCATTCGAGTGACAACTGAAGTCAGTGGAGACTCCGCCTGCGTATCGATTTTTGACAATGGACAAGGGTTTGATTTATCAGGATCAACAGACCAAACCCTTCTTCGTTTAGGAGGTGTTGGCTTGAAAAATGTGGACCAACGATTGCATCTTCAATTTGGCGAAGCCTATCATATGGAGATTGATTCTAAAGCTA
>CABKMC010000167.1 GCA_902373455.1 uncultured Streptococcus sp. | reverse complement strand
GCCTCAAGCGCCGAACCAATACGATCCTTATTCTCATCCCGAAGCGGCACTTCAACGCCGAAACTTAGTTTTAAAAGAAATGCTCGATATGAAGTCCATTTCCAATAAACAATACGAAGCGGCAGTGAATACACCTGTTACAGATGGTCTTCAAAGTCTTAGCTCTTCAAGCAGTTATCCAGCTTATATGGATAATTACCTAAAAGAAGTGATCGAGCAAGTCGAAGAAGAAACGGGCTACAATTTGTTGACAACCGGAATGGATGTCTATACAAACGTGGATACAGAAGCTCAAAAGAAACTATGGGATATCTACAATACAGATGAATATGTCAACTATCCAGATGATGAATTGCAAGTAGCTTCAACAGTTATCGATGTTAATACTGGTAAAGTCATTGCACAACTTGGCTCTCGTCACCAATCTAGCAACGTTTCCTTCGGTACCAACCAAGCCGTTGAGACCAACCGTGACTGGGGTTCAACAATGAAACCAATCACAGATTACGCACCAGCTCTTGAACATGAGGAATATACCTCTACAGCAGCTACTACAACAGATGCGCCATACAACTTCCCTCATTCATCAACGCCTGTCTACAACTGGGACCGTTCATACTATGGTAGCATGTCCATTACCTACGCAATTCAACAATCTCGTAACGTGCCTGCGGTGAAGGCCCTGGAAAAAGTTGGTCTTAAACAAGCTAAGAAATTCCTCAATGGATTAGGGATCGATTACCCAGAAATGGTTTACGCCAACGCTATCTCGAGTAACACTAGCGATTCTAGCAACAAATACGGAGCCAGCAGTGAGAAAATGGCAGCTGCCTATGCTGCTTTTGCCAATGGCGGTACCTATTACAAACCATCCTATGTTAGTCGGGTTGTCTTTAGTGATGGCACAACCAAGGAATTTGAGTCCGAAGGAACTCGTGCAATGAAAGCAACAACTGCCTACATGATGACAGATATGATGAAGACAGTTCTCTTGTCTGGTTCCGGTACAAATGCTGCCATTTCGGGAATCTACCAAGCTGGTAAGACAGGTACATCAAACTATGATGATAACGAAATCGGTAAATTGACAAAAAATGCTTATTCAAATATTGTAACACCGGATGAATTGTTTGTAGGCTACACTCCTGAATATGCCATGGCAGTATGGACAGGTTATTCCAATCGCTTTACACCAGTATTGGATAATGGAATACAGGTCGCAACGGATGTCTACCGTCAAATGATGCTCTATCTTGCTAATAATAATAACTCTGGTCATACGGATTGGACGCAACCAAGTGGACTGTATCGAAGTGGTTCTTATCTCTACTTAAACAATGGTAAGAACAACTACAATAACTACTACTATGAGCCAAGTTATTCCACTGATCAGTATTCGTATGAAGAACCATCGTCTAGCTCTTCGAACGAAGAAAATCCATCTAAACCATCTGAGCCTTCTTCGCAAGACTCTAACAATCATAACGAATAATAGAATGGAGAAGTCGGGCTTTTGCCCGGCTTTTTTAAAACAATTATTGAAACATCAAAACCTTCTGCTTCTTGTTTTAGATTCCAGGACAAATAAAGCTGGTTTATTTAGTTAGACTTCCCAACTTTTTATTTTGAAGTATATAAAAAAAGAGCCTTTCGGCTCTTTTTTATATCATTATTTCGCTAAAGCTCCCATTGGATCCCACGGTGCTAGGACAATTGGTTCTGCTTCATAGGCTGCTAATTCGTCTGATGTTAGGAATTCTTTACGAACCACGATTTGGTAGGTATATTCATCCATCCAAGCATCAGAAGCCACAAAGTAACCATCTGTACCGACCTTGTCTCCCCATGAATTTTCAACCTTCCATTTACGAGACTGACCTGCTTCGTCTAAATCAACTCCTGTCAAGACCATAGCGTGTGTCATGAGACTTTCTGCATAGTCCAAGCGACCGGCCTTATCTTGTGTCAAATGAATGTCCATGCCTGCTTCAAAATCGTAGACATCTGTTGCCAGGATTCCGGCTTTACGGTTGCTGACTTGGCCTACATCTGAACCGAACCAGACAGTTTCTCCTGCTTTCATTTGAGCAATGGCTAGTTCTTTCAAACGATCCATTGGAACATTTAAGTAGCGGACCGGGCGGCTACCAACAACATTGCCCAGCATCTCAACTGTGTAAGATTTTCCATATGGCTTATCTGTGGTTGGGGCATTGATAATGGAGACGTAATCATCTAATTGAAGGTCTACATATTTTTTGTAGAAGCTTTGTGGAGTTAAGCCACTCTCGCAATGGAATTGGTTGTCCTTATCACGGTATGAAAAGTCAAATTCACGTGGAGGCAATCCTAAGGACATAGCCAAGAAGTTAAAAATTTCTTGCAACAACGCTTGTTTCTTGGTCGCAACCGCCTCATTATCTGCGCCTGAGTGAAGCAAGTCACGCAAGATTTGCGCATCTTGACGCAAGAGTTTATTGAGGTAGGTGTTCAATTCCCGGCTATTGCTTGAAGAAATCGATTCTGGATAAACTGATTTTGGAACCACTCCGTATTTCTCAAAGAGAGATACTACCATATCCCATTGACCGCCATCTTGTTGAGGGGTTTGTAGGAGAAAAGCCACCTTACGGCTGGTTAATTCTTGGTCTGCTGTAGCGATCACTTGCTCCAAAAACCAGTTTGCTTTTTCATACTTATCCCAAAAGAAAGTATGTGCTTGAGACAACTCAAAATCTTCCAATTGGAAGCTTGAGATCATCTTGTGACGGAAGGTATTTAAAGCCGCA
>CABKMC010000166.1 GCA_902373455.1 uncultured Streptococcus sp. | reverse complement strand
GGTTTTGGCTGACCTTTGGAGTGGTTCTCCATTTAACCAAGCAAGTCGCGTCATGGGAGAAAATCCAGATCGTAAATTTGCGATCATCACAGGATTGAACCTTCCGATGTTGATTCAAGCTTATACAGAACGGTTGATGGATGCAAATGCCGGCGTTGATCAAGTCGCTGCAAACATCATCAAGGAAGCAAAAGACGGTGTCAAAGCTCTTCCAGAAGAATTGAATCCAGTCGAAGAAGCAAGCACTACTTCCGCTGCTCCTGTTGCCCAAGCTGCTATTCCAGAAGGAACAGTGATTGGAGATGGTAAGCTCAAGATCAACCTTGCTCGCTTAGATACTCGTCTGCTTCATGGACAAGTCGCTACTGCTTGGACTCCAGATTCAAAAGCAGATCGAATTATCGTAGCTTCAGACTCAGTTGCTAAAGATGAACTCCGTAAAGAGTTGATCAAGCAAGCAGCACCAAATGGTGTGAAAGCAAACGTTGTCCCAATTCAAAAATTGATCGACGTTGCAAAAGATCCACGCTTTGGTGAAACACATGCTTTGATCTTATTTGAAACACCTCAAGATGCCCTTCGTGCCATCGAGGGTGGTGTTCCGATTAAAACCTTGAACGTTGGATCAATGGCTCACTCAACTGGTAAAACCATGGTCAACAATGTGTTGTCGATGGACAAAGAGGATGTGGCTACATTCGAAAAAATGCGTGATCTTGGAGTGGAATTTGACGTACGAAAAGTGCCAAATGACTCTAAGAAAGATTTGTTTGACTTAATTAACAAAGCTAACGTTCAATAATCGATTACTTACGAAAGGATTTTAAACATGTCTATTATTTCTATGGTATTAGTGGTCGTTGTTGCCTTCTTAGCAGGTCTTGAAGGTATCCTTGACCAATTCCAATTCCACCAACCACTTGTTGCTTGTACCTTAATCGGTTTGGTAACAGGTAACTTGACTGCCGGTGTTATGCTTGGTGGTTCACTTCAATTACTTGCACTAGGCTGGGCTAACATTGGTGCCGCCGTTGCACCCGATGCAGCTCTTGCATCTGTCGCTGCTGCAATTATCTTGGTTCTTGGTGGCGATTTTAGTGCAAAAGGAATCGCTGTAGCTCAAGGTGTGGCTATTCCACTTGCAGTTGCTGGTCTTTTCTTGACCATGATCGTCCGTACCCTCTCCGTTGGTTTGGTCCACACTGCTGATGTTGCTGCTAAAAAAGGTGATTTCAAAGGCGTGGAACGTGCTCACTTTGTTGCCCTTCTTCTTCAAGGACTTCGTATCGCTATTCCTGCAGCCCTCTTGTTGATGATCCCTGCTGAAACTGTTAAGGGGGCTCTTGAAGCAATGCCTGCTTGGTTGTCAGATGGTATGCAAATCGGTGGTGGTATGGTCGTTGCCGTTGGTTACGCCATGGTTATCAACATGATGGCAAGCCGTGAAGTATGGCCATTCTTTGCGATTGGTTTTGCTCTTGCAGCTGTTAGCCAATTGACTTTGATTGCCCTTGGAGCGATTGGTGTTGCCCTTGCCTTGATCTACCTTTCTCTTTCTAAGAAAGGTGGCAATGGAGGTGGCGGAGTCGCTACTTCTAACGATCCAATCGGCGATATCCTCGAAGACTATTAAGAAAGGTGTGACACTATCATGACTGAAAAATTACAATTATCTAAATCAGATCGTCAAAAAGTTTGGTGGCGTTCAACCTTCTTGCAAGGTTCTTGGAACTATGAACGGATGCAAAACTTGGGTTGGGCTTACTCATTGATCCCAGCCATCAAAAAACTTTATACGAAGAAAGAAGACCAAGCGGCTGCTCTTGAGCGCCACATGGAGTTCTTCAACACTCACCCATATGTTGCGGCTCCAATTATTGGGGTAACACTTGCTCTTGAAGAAGAAAAAGCAAATGGTGCTACCATCGATGATGCAGCTATCCAAGGGGTAAAAATTGGTATGATGGGTCCTTTGGCTGGTATCGGAGATCCTGTCTTCTGGTTTACAGTTCGTCCAATCCTTGGAGCTCTTGGTGCATCTCTTGCCTTGACTGGTAACATCCTTGGTCCACTTATCTTCTTCTTCGCATGGAACGCGATTCGTATGGCTTTCTTGTGGTACACACAAGAACTTGGATACAAAGCCGGTTCTGAAATTACTAAAGATATGTCAGGCGGTATCTTGCAAGATATCACAAAAGGGGCATCTATCCTTGGTATGTTTATCCTTGCTGTCTTGGTAGAACGCTGGGTTTCTATTAAATTCGTCTTCAATGTTTCTTCTGTAAAATTAGACGACAAAGCTTATATCCACTGGGATAAACTTCCTGAAGGATACAAGGGAATTCAAGAAGCCTTCGCTCAAGTTGGTTCAGGACTATCTCAAACACCTGAAAAAGTTACAACTTTCCAACAAAACTTGGATTCATTGATTCCTGGTTTGATGGGATTACTTCTTACTTTTGCTTGTATGTGGTTGCTTAAGAAGAAAGTGTCTCCAATCACTATCATCATCGCCCTCTTTGTAATTGGTGTCTTAGCACACGTTGCAGGCTTGATGTAAACAAAGATCAAAAAAGAAGGTTTCGGCCTTCTTTTTATTATGGTATAATGAAATGAACATTGTTACAGGAGGTTCACATGGCACAATCGCAGAATAAAACCGTTGAATTCCACACCACCGGTGTCTCTTATCTAGGTGTTGGAGGGAAGGTTGGAAAAATATTAGTTGGAGATGTGGCTTTTGAATTTTATGCGGATGCCAATGTTGAAGACTACGTCCAAATTCCCTGGAAAGAAATCGACCAGATTGGAGCCAATGTCTCCGGGCGTAAAG
>CABKMC010000165.1 GCA_902373455.1 uncultured Streptococcus sp. | reverse complement strand
GTCCTTTTGCAGCAGACGTCCTCAACCCAGGCATTTCTAAGCTAGAAGGCATCCGCATCGTTGGCCAGGAATTTGGCTTTGACATCGATGAGGTGATGGCTTTTGGGGATTCGGATAATGACTTAGAAATGCTTTCGGGAGTTGGCTTGTCCATTGCGATGGGGAATGGAACCACTAGTGTCAAAGCGATTGCCAAGCATACCACGACTAGTAATGGCAAGGATGGCATTCAAAAAGCCCTGCAACACTTTGGTATTCTCTCAGAGAAAGAACTCTTTCTTTCTAAGGATGATCACTTCAATAAGGTCAAAACCTTCCATGGTGTAATGGATGGGGAAACCCAGGAGAAACCAGTGGTTTGGCAACCTCAAGATGCCCTTTATCGGACCATGTTCAAGCAAGAGGAACTGGTGGAATTTGTTCGAGCAGCTAGCTCAAGTGAGGAAGAATTCGATTGCTCGGTAGCGGCCCTTCACGAAGCTTTGGATAAGGCTGCAGATAAGGTGCGTAGCAAGCATCCGGCTGAGATTTCCATGGTGGGACAAGTCGATGCCTTGATCGACACCCTCTATCTGACTTATGGTAGCTTTGTTCTAATGGGAGTGGATCCTGAAGAGGTTTTTGAGATTGTTCATCGGGCAAATATGGGTAAGATTTTCCCAGATGGAAGAGCGCACTTTGATCCAGTGACTCACAAGATTTTGAAGCCAGATGATTGGGAAGAAAAATACGCCCCAGAACCAGCTATCCAAAAAGAACTCGATCGCCAGCTCAAGGCCTACGAAAAACACGCGAAACAAAAAGAAGCAAAAAAAGACAACTAAAAAAGTTTGGAACAAAGGTTCCAAACTTTTTCTTTCTTACATGGTTTTATCCTTATCGCGCACCACTAGTAAGTCTACTTTGGCGTGGCGAAGGATGTATTCTGAGGAGGATCCGACCATTAAGCGTTCGAATGCATTGAGTCCAGTAGCACCGACCAAAATAAGGTCAACCCCTTCTTTGCTTGGGATATCATTGGCCAAGAGGACTTTTGGATTCCCCATTTCTACAACAGTCGCAACATTTTGAACCCCGACTTTTTCAGCACGTTCCTTGTAGCCTTTGAGCAATTCATTGGCTTCTTCTTGCAATTCTTCGTAGACTTCAGCATCAAAGGTTGAGACACTTTGAAGGGCACGGGTATCGATGACGTGGACAATAGTCAATTTAGAGCCGTTGCGAAGAGAAACATTAACCCCTTTTTCAAAGGCTAATTCTGCTTCATGGGAACCGTCGACGGCGACCATGATGTTTTCGTATTTTTGAGACATAACCCTACCTCCTTATAGCTTGAAAACATGGATAGAACAGAAGTTCTTCTATTCTTTATACACTTATATTTTATTCCTTTTAAGCTAGAATGTAAAGGTAAAGTCTCACTTTTCTGGTATATTTTTGCAGAATTTATAAAGTCCTCAATTTGTACTCTATTTGAACTAGTGGTATAATAGAGATAATTTCGTGAATCGAGGCAGAATATGAAGGAATATAATAAATCAAGCAAACTCGAACATGTCGCTTACGATATTCGTGGTCCAGTCTTGGAAGAAGCCATGCGCATGCGAGCAAATGGAGAAAAAATTCTTCGTTTGAATACAGGGAATCCTGCTGAATTTGGCTTTACAGCTCCAGATGAAGTTATCCATGATTTGATCATGAATGCGCGTGATAGTGAAGGCTATTCGGATTCAAAAGGGATCTTTTCAGCCCGCAAGGCCATCATGCAGTACTGCCAGTTGAAAAAAATTCCAAATGTGGATATTGATGATATTTACCTTGGAAATGGAGTGAGTGAGCTGATCGTCATGTCCATGCAAGGACTGCTCGACAATGGCGATGAAGTCTTGGTTCCTATGCCGGACTATCCTCTTTGGACAGCAGCTGTCAGCCTAGCTGGTGGGAATGCGGTTCACTATCTTTGTGATGAAGAAGCAAACTGGTATCCAGATATCGAGGATATCAAGTCGAAAATTACCTCAAATACCAAAGCCATCGTTGTCATTAACCCGAATAACCCAACGGGTGCCCTCTATCCAGATGAGATCTTGCTTGAGATTGTAGAGATTGCTCGCCAAAATAACTTGATCATCTTTGCGGATGAAATCTACGATCGCTTGGTCATGGATGGGGAAAAGCACACGGCTATTGCAAGCTTAGCCCCTGATCTTTTCTGTGTCAGCATGAACGGTTTGTCCAAATCACACCGCATCGCAGGCTTCCGTGTTGGTTGGATGGTTCTGTCTGGTCCGAAGCATCATGTGAAGGGCTATATCGAAGGCTTGAACATGTTGTCCAATATGCGCCTTTGTTCAAACGTTTTATCTCAACATGTTGTGCAAACCTCTCTTGGAGGCTACCAATCTGTGGACGAACTCTTGCTTCCAGGTGGTCGAATCTACGAACAACGGAACTTTATTTACAAAGCCATCAATGAGATTCCAGGCCTCTCAGCTGTTAAGCCAAAGGCTGGATTGTATATCTTCCCTAAGATTGATCGGGACATGTATCGCGTGGATGATGATGAGCAGTTTGTCTTAGATTTCTTGAAGCAAGAAAAAATTCTCTTGGTTCATGGCCGTGGTTTTAACTGGAAGGACCCAGATCACTTCCGGATCGTTTACCTCCCACGTGTGGATGAATTGGCTCAAATTCAAGAAAAAATGACTCGTTTCTTGAAACAATACAAACGCTAATTAGCTAAAGGAGGCTGGGACAAAAGTCCTAGCCTCTCATTTGTCTTTGGATTGTCGAGCAAGACGCAGTGGTTGAGTGGGCTCTACTACGCTGATTTCATCAGC
>CABKMC010000164.1 GCA_902373455.1 uncultured Streptococcus sp. | reverse complement strand
CGACTCAAGAGCCGACTACCACAACTACTACGACTCAAGAGCCGACTACCACAACTACTACGACTCAAGAGCCGACTACCACAACCACTACGACTCAAGAGCCGACTACTACTGTAACTACAACACCTGAGACTCCTGCCACAACTGTTTCAACAGAGGAGCCCAAGACTACTGTAACCACTACGCCTGAGACTCCTCCTACAACACCAGAAGAGCCAGAAAACCATAATAGTAGTGAAGAAGATACAACAACTACGACTACAACTGTAGAACCTAAGACTACACCCGAAAAGCCAAATAAACCTAGTCATTCTGGTACCACAACGACACCAAGTGCGCCAGGTTCAAATGGTGGAAACAATGGGGGAGGTCGCAAACTGCTTCTTCCAAATACAGGTGAAGTTGTTGCATCTGGACTTGTCTTCTCTGGAATTCTTGTCTTAGCAGGTGCTGTTGGAATCAAACGGAAATTGACTCGTCAATAATTTCTCAATTAAAAATAGTCAATCTTCTAACGAAATAGACTTTCAATGCATTTTAAAAAATAGTTCAACTAACAAAGAGAGAACCTTTTGGCTCTCTCAGATTGAGAAAAGACCCTAGAATACAAGATTCTAGGGTCTTTTCTTTGTGTAAGCTCTATAAAGATTTGGCTTACACCATCTTGTTTACATATCAAAAAATTAGTGAAATAGATAGCGAATATCCCTTTTTATTTTCTCTAAATCAGGTTTTTGGATGGAATATCAGATGATAACGAAAATAGTTTCGAAAATACAAAAAGACAAACGTCCAAATGTGACGTCTGTCTTCAAGCTTTTTTCTTTGTTTATGGTAAGATGGCAATGGCACGAACCGGTGAACCAGTTGCCTTGTCCCAATGAGGGAAAGCAATCGAAATCAAGGCACCTACAGCTGGAACTTGATCCAATTGATTCAAAACCTCAACTTGGTAGATATTTTGTTCCAAGAGGTAGTATTCATTGACCAAGCCATGCTCTGCTGCTGGAATACCCGCATCGGTATCAAAGGTTTCATGCCCCACAGCCTTGACATGGCGTTCATGAATCAAGAATTCCAGAGCTTCACGGCTCCATCCTGGACTTTGTTGAACCCCATTTTCATCAAGGTTGCGCATAGCATCTTGATCCGGCCAACGTTTTGACCAATCACTACGGAAGGCAACAAAAGCACCTTCAGCAATTTGTCCATGCTCTGCTTCAAAGTCTAAGATATCTTGTTTGCTCAAGATAAAGTTTGGATTGGCTGCAACTTCTTTAGACTTGTCGATAACATAGAGTGGCAAGAGGAGATCTTTAAGGGCAATCTCATCTAACCAACGACCACCTTCTACAAAGTGAATTGGTGCATCGATATGCGTACCGTATTGACCAACCACTGTAAATTTTTGAACATGGAAACCATCTTTTAGCGTGAAGAGATCTTCTTGTTGCAAAGCAGGAAGGGCTGGGAAGTGTGGACTTTCCGCATTGATCTGGTGACTCAAGTCCACCCATTTTTTAGCTTGCAATTCTTTATAAATACTTAGTAAATCTGACATGTTTCTTCCTCCTTATTCGCCCCAAACTTCAGCGACAATTTCCTTAATCAAACCGATTTTTTTCCATTGGTCTTCTTCTGTCAAAATGTTTCCTTCTTCTGTTGAAGCAAAGCCACACTGAGTAGACAGGTAAAGATTTTCTAAAGGTACATACTGACTCGCTTCTTTAATACGAGCGATGACTTCATCCTTGTTCTCCAGTTGACCACTCTTAGATGTCAAGAGGCCTAACACCACTCCTTTTCCAGGGGTCACTTCTGCAAGTGGTTCAAAACCACCAGCACGATCGGTGTCAAACTCAAGGAAGTAAGCATTGACCGCTTCTTCTCCAAGGAGTTCTTTTGCAATCGGTGCATAGCCACCTGATGAAGCCCAGGTAGAATGGAAGTTCCCACGACAAACGTGTGTATTGACGGTCAAACCAGCTGGAACATTTTGGTAGACATCGTTGTTAAAGGTCAAGAAGAGATCAGCGAGTTCCCGGCGAACCTCATCTTTTGACTTGCCTTGAGCTGCTCCCCAAGCCGTCAAAAAATTATCGTCTACCAAGACACCCCACGTACAATCATCTACCTGAAGTGTCCGAAGTCCTGCATCATACAAATCTTGAATCACTTGAAGATAGGCTTGCTTGATGTCTTCACGAACAGCCGCAAAATCAGGATAGATGGTATTCAATTGCTCTACATGTTCTGCATCACGGATCAATTCAAAATAGAATTGCGCAGGCGCTGGAATAGTATATTTAGGTTCTACACCATCTACATCTGCCACAAGATCCCGCAAGAACTTGTAATGCTCTACAAATGGATGATTGGCTCCCGTGATCTTTCCAACGACAAGAGCTGAGTCCGCCTTGGTCGTTTCATCATGGAATTGATAGCCTTGTGCAGCTTGGACATGATCAATGCCACCGAAGCCCCAGAAGAAATCCAAGTGCCAATAAGCCCGGCGGAACTCCCCATCCGTTACTGACTTCAGACCAGCGGCAATTTCTTTTTCAACGAGGTCACGAATCGCCTGATCCTCTACTTTTGTTAAGTCAGCCTGACTGATCTTTCCAGCTGAGAAATCTTCACGAGCCTGAACCAAAGCTGCTGGACGAAGAAATGACCCAACATGGTCTATGCGATAAGGTGCATGTGTATGTGTCAATATGAATTCCTCTTTCCTATAAATTTTACATTAATTCATCAATGCAACCATTATATCAGTCTAACACTTGATAAACAAGGGTTTAGGATAATCTAATATCTTTGATATCTATATAGTCTTGGAC
>CABKMC010000163.1 GCA_902373455.1 uncultured Streptococcus sp. | reverse complement strand
GTTTTCAAAATTTGATTACAACGACGTAAGTAAGGTAAATGACTTTTCAGCACGTTTGAATCCACCAAGTGGGAAAGCACTATTTGGTACAGATAATAACGGTAAATCCCTCTTTGATGGAGTTTGGTTTGGTGCTCGGAATTCAATTATCATTTCCTTCATCGCAACGGTTATTAACGTGGTAGTCGGAGTTATCGTTGGTGGAATTTGGGGGATCTCAAAATCCATCGACCGTATCATGATGGAAGTTTATAACGTTATTTCTAACATTCCATTTATGTTGATCGTTATCGTCTTGACTTACTCAATGGGATCTGGTTTCTGGAACTTGATTCTTGCTATGTCCTTAACCGGATGGATCGGAATTGCCTATACCATTCGTGTCCAAATCATGCGTTACCGTGATTTGGAGTACAACCTTGCCAGTCGAACATTAGGAACACCAACTTTGAAAATTGTTACGAAAAACATTTTGCCTCAGTTGGTATCTGTAATCGTGACACAAACATCACAATTACTTCCAAGCTTTATTTCTTACGAAGCCTTCCTTTCATTCTTCGGGCTTGGTCTTCCAATCACCGTTCCAAGTTTGGGACGTTTGATTTCTGACTATTCTCAAAACGTAACTACAAATGCCTACCTATTCTGGATTCCGCTTACTGTTTTGATTTTAGTATCCTTGTCATTCTTTATCGTCGGACAAAACTTGGCCGATGCCAGCGACCCACGTACACATAGATAGGAGGAGTAGATATGACATCAAATAACAATATTATTTTATCTGCTCAAGATATCGTAGTGGAATTTGACGTGCGCGATCGCGTACTGACAGCTATTCGTGGCGTATCGCTTGAGCTAGTAGAAGGTGAAGTTCTTGCCTTGGTTGGTGAGTCAGGTTCAGGGAAATCAGTTTTGACAAAAACATTCACCGGAATGTTAGAAGATAACGGCCGTATTGCTCAAGGTTCGATTAAGTACCGTGGCCAAGAATTGACGGATTTGGCATCCAATAAAGATTGGGAAAATATTCGTGGTTCTAAGATCGCTACAATTTTCCAAGACCCAATGACAAGTTTGGACCCAATCAATACAATTGGTTCACAAATTACTGAAGTCATTATCAAACACCAAGGGAAAACAGCTAAAGAAGCTAGAGAAATGGCTTTGGACTATATGGAGAAAGTTGGAATTCCGGATGCTGAACGTCGTTTCGATGAGTATCCCTTCCAATATTCTGGTGGGATGCGCCAACGGATCGTTATTGCGATTGCCTTGGCCTGCCGTCCAGATATCTTGATCTGTGACGAACCTACAACAGCCCTTGACGTAACGATTCAAGCGCAAATCATAGATTTGTTGAAATCCCTTCAAAAAGAATACCAATTTACAGTTATCTTTATCACCCACGACTTAGGTGTAGTTGCAAGTATTGCTGATAAAGTAGCCGTTATGTATGCTGGAGAAATCGTTGAGTTTGGTAAAGTAGAAGAAATTTTCTATGATCCAAAACATCCATACACATGGAGTTTGCTTTCAAGCTTGCCTCAATTGTCAACCTCAGATGGTGATCTTTATTCTATTCCAGGGACTCCACCATCATTGTATGCTCCAATCAAAGGAGATGCGTTTGCTCTTCGTTCAGACTATGCGATGAAAATTGATTTTGAAGAAGAAGCACCTGCCTTTAAAGTTACAGATACTCACTGGGCTAAGACCTGGTTGCTCCATCCAGATGCACCAACAGTTCATAAACCAGAAGTAATCGATAACCTTCACGAAAAGATTGGCTCAAAAATGGGCTTCACTCACATTACAGAATAGGAGGAAGGAAATGACTGAAAAATTAGTTGAAATTAAAGATTTAGAAATTTCCTTCGGTGAAGGAAGTAAAAAATTCGTTGCTGTGAAAAACGCTAACTTCTTCATTAATAAGGGAGAAACATTCTCTCTTGTTGGTGAATCAGGAAGTGGGAAGACAACAATTGGACGTGCTATCATTGGTTTGAATGATACAAGCGCTGGAGAAATTATTTATGACGGTCGCAAGATCAATGGAAGAAATTCTCACAGTGAAAAATCAGAGTTGATTCGTAAAATTCAAATGATCTTCCAAGACCCAGCAGCAAGTTTGAATGAACGTGCAACAGTTGATTATATTATCTCTGAAGGTTTGATCAATCACCATTTGTTTAACAGTGAAGAAGAACGTCAGGAAAAAGTGAAAAATATTATGCATGAAGTTGGGCTTCTTGCAGAACATTTGACACGTTACCCTCACGAATTCTCAGGTGGACAACGTCAACGGATCGGTATTGCCCGTGCACTTGTTATGGAACCAGAATTTGTCATTGCGGATGAACCAATCTCAGCTCTGGACGTTTCAGTACGTGCGCAGGTCTTGAACCTTTTGAAAAAATTCCAAAGAGAATTAGGTTTGACCTACCTCTTTATCGCCCATGACTTGTCAGTTGTGCGCTTCATTTCTGACCGTATAGCAGTTATCTATAAAGGGGTTATTGTAGAAGTAGCAGAAACTGAAGAGCTATTTAACCACCCAATTCATCCATACACGCAATCACTTCTTTCAGCAGTCCCAATTCCAGATCCAATTCTAGAACGTAAAAAAGTTCTTAAAATCTACGATCCAGAACAACATGATTACTCTGAAGATAAACCACAAATGGTTGAAATTAAACCAGGTCATTATGTTTGGGCTAATAAAGCTGAGGAAAACAAATACAGACAAGAATATAAATAGAGAGGTTTTCCCTCTCTATTTTCTTACTTTAAGAAAAAACTTTTAAAAAAATAAAAAAAATTTTAAAAAAGTGTTGACAGTAAGGGTAGGTCAT
>CABKMC010000162.1 GCA_902373455.1 uncultured Streptococcus sp. | reverse complement strand
GTATTTGCTCAAAAAAAAAAGCATTTTGAGACATAAAACTAAAAATTTCTTTAAATAGTGATTTATCTCTATGAAATTATGTAAATTATTTTGTTCATTCTCTAAATGAATTCAAAAATCCCCCAGAATTTAGCTCTGGAGGATTCATTTTTTATTTCACAACAATGTTTACAAGCTTGTTAGGTACACTAATCACCTTAACGATTTCTTTGCCATCAATATCTGCTTTGACTTTTTCGTCAGCCAGAGCGACTTCTTGCAATTCTTCGCGTGACAGGTCTTTTGCGACCATGAGTTTAGCACGGACTTTTCCTTTGATTTGAACGACAATTTCAATTTCGTCTTCAACCAATTTGCTTTCGTCCCATGTTGGCCAAGCTACATAAGAGATAGACTCACCTGTTTCTACCACAGTTTGCCAGAGTTCTTCTGCCAAGTGAGGCGCAAATGGGGCAATCAATTGGATAAAGCCTTTGGCATAGTCCACATAGAGTTTGTCTTCCTTGTTAGCCGCATTGACAAAGACCATGAGCTGAGCAATGGCTGTGTTGAATTTCATCGACTCGATTTGCTCAGTGACAGCCTTAACAGTTTCGTTATAGACCTTGTCTAGAGCGCCATTGTTTTCCGCAACGATTTCTTTACTTGTGATCAAACGGTAAACACGGTCTAGGAATTTACGGCTTCCTTCCAATCCTTCTTCTGACCAAGCGATAGAAGCATCAAGTGGTCCCATGAACATTTCATAGACACGAAGGGTATCTGCACCGTATTGTTCCACCACATCGTCTGGGTTCACCACGTTCTTGAGGGATTTCGACATCTTAGCTGGTGCTTGCTCCAATTCTTCTCCTGTTTCCACATGGAAGAAGGAACCATCACGTTTTTCAACCTTGTCAGTTGCCACAAGAGCACCACGGTGGTCACGGTAGCTAGTTCCCAAGATCATTCCTTGGTTAAAGAGTTTTTGGAATGGCTCTTTAGTCGGTACAACACCAAGGTCATAGAGGAATTTATGCCAGAAACGAGCGTAAAGCAAGTGGAGCACGGCGTGTTCTGCACCACCCACATAGATATCGACTGGCAACCATTGTTTGAGGAGATCCTCGTCAGCCAATTTCTCAGTGTTGTGTGGATCGATATAGCGGAGGTAGTACCAGCTTGAACCTGCCCATTGTGGCATGGTGTTGGTCTCACGACGACCTTTGACGCCATCTTCGCGGATCACTTCCAGCCAGTCTGTCAAGTTAGCCAATGGACTTTCCCCAGTACCTGAAGGACGAATGTCCTTGGTTACTGGCAAGACAAGTGGCAATTCACTTTCTGGAACGGCTGTTGAAGTTCCATCTTCCCAATGAATGATTGGGATTGGTTCACCCCAGTAACGTTGACGGCTAAAGAGCCAGTCGCGGAGACGGTAGGTCACCTTTTCTTGACCAAAGCCTTTTTCTTCTAGCCAAGCCACAATTTTAGCAATCGCTTCTTCTTTGTTGAGACCGTTCAAGAAGTCAGAGTTGACGTGAAGGCCATCTTCTGTGTAGGCAGCTTCTGCTACGTTTCCACCTTCAAGTACTTCTACGATTGGAAGACCAAACTGTTTAGCAAATTCCCAGTCACGCTCATCGTGGGCAGGTACAGCCATAACAGCACCTGTACCATAGCTAGACAAAACGTAGTCGGCAATCCAGATTGGGATTTCTTTACCATTGACAGGGTTAATGGCATAAGCACCAGTCCAAACCCCTGTTTTTTCCTTGGCAAGGTCAGTACGAGCCAAGTCTGATTTGAGGCTGGCTTGGTGTTTGTAGTCTGCTACAGCCTCAGCTTGTTCAGGTGTCGTGATGGCATCTACTAGTTCATGTTCAGGCGCCAAAACAGTGAAGGTTGCACCAAAAAGAGTATCTGGACGTGTCGTAAAGACGGTGAATTCCTTGTCTGTTCCTTTCACCTTGAAAGTGACATTGGCACCAGTTGATTTCCCAATCCAGTTGCGTTGCATATCCTTGATAGACTCTGGCCAGTCAAGGTCATCCAAGTCATTGAGCAAGCGTTCCGCATAGGCAGTGATTTTAAGCATCCATTGGCGCATTGGTTTGCGGACAACTGGATAGCCACCACGCTCAGATGTTCCATCTGGAAGAACTTCTTCGTTGGCGATAGCTGTTCCTAGTTCCTCAACCCAGTTTACTGGCACTTCAGCTTCATAAGCCAAACCTTTTTCGTAAAGCTTAGTGAAAATCCATTGCGTCCACTTGTAGTAGTTTGGATCTGTTGTGTTGACTTCACGGTCCCAGTCGTAAGAGAATCCAAGCGCATTGATTTGGCGTTTGAAGTTGGCAATGTTTTCCGCTGTGAATTCTGCTGGGTCATTACCAGTATCCATAGCGTATTGCTCAGCAGGCAAACCAAAAGCATCCCATCCCATTGGGTGAAGGACGTTATAACCTTGCGCACGTTTGAAACGACTGAGAATATCTGTCGCTGTATATCCTTCTGGGTGTCCTACGTGAAGACCCGCTCCAGATGGGTAAGGGAACATGTCCAATGCGTAAAACTTAGGTTTTGAGGCATCTGTTCCTGTTTTAAAAGTGTGATTGTCAGCCCAGTATTTTTGCCACTTAGGCTCGATTTCTTTATGATCGTAAAAACTCATAGCGTCTCTCCAATTTTCGTGATGCTCCTATTATACCATTTTTAGGCGATTTTAAAAGGTTCAGACAAAGAAAAAGACAGGTCCCATACGGGACCTGTCCATCCTGTTTTCGCTAAGAAAAGTCTATTTCACATGCTTTTCAAGTTCTTCTTGCGCTTTTTTATTGGATTTTTCTTTTTCTTTCTTCCATTGTTCACGCG
>CABKMC010000161.1 GCA_902373455.1 uncultured Streptococcus sp. | reverse complement strand
ATTGATAATGGTTCAAAGATTGATAGATAGGTCCTTTAGGAATTTTTATTTGAAGAACACATCATCCGCAATTCCTTAACAGGTTTTCCAAGTTTAAGTATTTGTTCTTGGCCATCAAAAGTAAAACCCATTTTTTGATAGAAAGCAATGGCTCGCTTATTATCTTTCAATATCCATAAATAAATTTCAGAGAATTGATCAAGAGCAACAAATGCAGCATGCATTAACTGTTTACTCACACCTTTTCCATAGTAATCTTTTAAAACATATAAGGCGATGATTTCACCAGCTTGAATGGTCTCATCACGGTAACTTCCATAGCTGATAAATCCAACGACCTTCTTTCCATCCATCGCAATCAAGGTATTTTCTGGATATTTTTGACTAAAGAATCGACATTTTTCTAATGTCATCGTCTCCTGATAATTCGCGGGTAAAAGATCGTCATAAGCCTCTCTCCACGTTTGCCAATGAACGAGAGATTTTCCTTCTATCTCTTCAGGTGTTTCCATTGTTTTAATGATAATCTTCATTCGCTTTATCCTATCTAATCCAAGGCCTTGACTTCCAACATCATATCGCGGATCTGTGCTGCCAATTCGAAATCAAGCACTTCGACGGCTTCTTGCATTTGGCCTTGCAGTTTCTTGACCAATTCCTTACGCTCTTGGCGGTTAAGGCTGGTGATATCCACTTCCTTATCCTCTTCCTTGGCCACAGCCTTAGTAACAGAGATGAGATCACGGATTTCCTTTTTGATGGTTTGTGGCACAATGCCATGCTCTTCATTATAGGCCATCTGAATCTGACGACGACGAGCCGTTTCATCGATGGCTTTTTGCATAGATTGGGTCATGGTGTCCGCATACATGATCACGTGACCCTCACTATTACGGGCTGCACGACCGATGGTCTGGATCAGACCACGTTCGTTACGGAGGAAGCCTTCCTTGTCCGCATCGAGAATGGCCACCAGACTAACTTCTGGTACGTCTATCCCTTCCCGAAGCAGGTTGATTCCGACCAAGACATCAAAGACCCCCAAACGCAAATCACGAATGATTTCCGTCCGCTCCAAGGTCTTAATGTCCGAGTGCATATATTTGACCTTGACACCCATTTCCTTGAAGTAGTCCGTCAAGTCTTCAGCCATCTTCTTGGTCAAGGTGGTGACAAAGGTCCGTTCTCCACGTTCTACACGCGCATTGATCTCACCTAATAGATCGTCCATTTGTCCCATGGTAGGGCGTACTTCCACCTCTGGATCCAGAAGACCAGTCGGACGAATAATCTGCTCGATGATGGTATCGGTTTGTTCCATCTCATAGTCACCTGGTGTCGCTGACACATAGACAATCTGGTGGACATGGCTTTCAAACTCTTCACGACGCAGTGGCCGGTTGTCCAAGGCAGATGGCAAACGGAAACCATAGTTGACCAACATCTCCTTGCGTGAGCGGTCCCCATTGTACATACCCTTGATTTGGCCCATGGTCATGTGGCTTTCATCGATCATGATGAGGAAATCTTCTGGGAAGAAGTCCAAAAGGGTGTACGGGGGCTCTCCTTCACTCCGTCCATCCATGTGACGAGAATAGTTCTCCACCCCGTTGGTGTAGCCCATCTCTCGCAACATTTCAATGTCATACTCAGTCCGTTGTTTCAAGCGTTGAGCTTCCAAGAGCTTGCCTTCCTTTTCAAAGATCTTTAACTGCTCTTCTAGTTCCGCCTGAATCTTGGCAATGGCCACTTCCATATGGTCGTCATTGGTCACGAAGTGAGTGGCTGGGAAAATGGCTAAGTGGTCCACATCTCCTAGAACTTGGCCCGTCAAAGCTTCAATCTCACGAATCCGCTCAATCTCATCTCCGAAAAACTCAACTCGAAAGGCATGCTCATCACGCGAAGCTGGGAAAATCTCGACCACATCCCCACGGACACGGAATTTCCCCCGTTGAAAGTCGATATCATTGCGTTCAAACTGGATATCCACCAGGTCATTGAGCAAACGATCACGAGAAATCTCCAGACCAGGACGCAAACTGACCACGCTGTCGGAATATTCCTTAGGCGAACCCAACCCATAGATACATGAAACAGACGCAACTACAATGACGTCATTTCGTTCTAAAAGAGCTGATGTTGCTGAGTGACGAAGCTTGTCAATCTCATCATTGACTGAGCTATCTTTTTCGATATAGGTATCACTCGATGGCACATAGGCTTCAGGCTGGTAGTAATCGTAGTAAGATACGAAGTACTCGACCGCATTTTCAGGGAAAAATTCCTTAAACTCCCCATAGAGCTGGCCCGCTAGCGTTTTATTGTGGGCGATGACCAGGGTCGGCTTATTGACCTGGGCAATGACCTGACTCATAGTATAGGTCTTCCCCGTACCAGTTGCCCCCATCAAGATTTGGGCCTTTTCGCCACCTTCGATGTTATCCACCAACTGCTCGATGGCCTGCGGTTGGTCCCCAGACGGTTGGTATTTTGATACTAGTTTAAATTTGTTGTCTGTTACTCTATTAATCATCTCTTTGTCCTCACATATATAGACCTTATTTTACCATAAATCACCAGAATTCTCTGAGATGAGGAATGAAGAGAGAAGACAACATATTACAGAACGATCTATTAAATTGGTACATGAGCGAATTACAATCTAATTAATTGGACACTCATTAGCATAAAAACTAAACAAGACTCTCGCAATTACTTCGAAAGTCTTGTCTTTTATTCTAAAACCATGCAATACGTAACAAGAGGCTGGGACAAAAGTCATAGCCTCTTAATTGTTTTTGGATTGTCGAGCAAGACGCAGTGGTTGAGTGGGCTCTACTACGCTGATTTCATCAGC
>CABKMC010000160.1 GCA_902373455.1 uncultured Streptococcus sp. | reverse complement strand
AACTGTGCGGAGGTGGGACGACGAAATCGAATTCTAACGAATTACCGATTTCTGTCCCACTCTCATAAAAAACTTCCCCAAGTTTCCACTTGAGGAAGTTCTTTTCGAAAGATTAGTCAATGTAGTGCAATTTCCCACGGAAGTCTTCTAGACTTTGGTAGCCTTTTTCTTCCATGATGGCTTTGAGCTCCGCAGTGATGCGTTCAAAAGCTCCTACTCCTTCTTTATGCAGCGTCGTTCCGATTTGCACCATACTAGCCCCACAAAGGATATGTTCAAAGGCATCGCGACCAGTCAAGACGCCCCCAGTCCCTACAATCTGAATTTCTGGATTCAGACGTTGGTAAAAAGCATGGACATTGGCGAGAGCCGTTGGTTTGATGTATTCTCCACCAATCCCACCAAAGCCGTTCTTAGGACGAATCACCACGGATTCATCCTCAATGTAGAGGCCATTTCCGATCGAATTGACGCAATTGACAAACTTGAGCGGGTATTTGTTAAAGATCGCTGCTGCTTGATCAAAATGAACGATATCAAAATAAGGTGGCAACTTGATCCCTAGAGGTTTTGTGAAATAGGCAAAGACCTCAGACAAGATCCGATCTGTCGTATCAAAATCATAGGCGATCTGAGGTTTCCCAGGGACATTGGGACAAGATAGGTTCAACTCTGTCAAGCCTTTAAAGTCGCTGTCTTGCACCTTTTTCAAGATGGTATGAGTTTCTTCAGGAGACATGCCAACGAGAGATAAGAAGAAGGTCCGATCTGGATCCGTTTCTTGCAACTCCAATAAGTAATTCAAATAATAGTCCAACCCTTGGTTAGGTAGCCCCATCGAATTGATCGAACCAAGCGGCACATCTTGGTAGCGTGGCTCTGGATTGCCAGCACGGAATTCTAAGGTCGCTGTCTTGGTCACAAACGTCCCCGCAGCTGAGTTCTTCACTTCTTCTAATTCCTCAGTGGTCATACAGGCTACACCTGCCGCATTCATCAAGCAGTTGTCAAATTCAAAACCAGCAATTTGCGTTTTTGTCGATACCATCTTGTACTCCTTTTTTGAAACACCACCAACAGAATCGTTCGGGATGCTCTCTATTTTCTTCTTTCATTATACCATCACTTGGAAGCTTCCGGACAATCAAAGCTAAAAATTCTTCCAAACATTCGGACTTTCCTAGTCGCGATAAAATTTTCAGAAAATTCAACTTTTTTCTTTACAAGCCAAAAAAAGTCTGCTATAATGATCCATGTAATAAAACATGACATTGTTTGTCAACTGTTTCAAAACCACTCCCCTAGCGGGTTTGCTGGTTTTCGTTTCATTCACAAAGGAGAATTAACATGACAACTGCTAAAAAATATATCCAAAGCACCTTCGAAACTGTAAAAGCTCGTAACGGCCATGAAGCTGAATTCCTTCAAGCTGTTGAAGAGTTCCTCAGCACTTTGGAGCCTGTTTTTGAAAAACACCCTGAATACATCGAAGAAAACATTTTAGCTCGTATTACAGAACCTGAACGCGTGATTTCCTTCCGTGTTCCTTGGGTTGACCGTGAAGGAAACATCCAAGTAAACCGTGGTTACCGTGTTCAATTCAACTCTGCTGTAGGTCCTTACAAAGGTGGTCTTCGTTTCCACCCAACTGTTAACCAAGGGATCTTGAAATTCCTCGGTTTCGAACAAATCTTCAAAAACGTCTTGACTGGTCTTCCTATCGGTGGTGGTAAAGGTGGATCTGACTTCGATCCTAAAGGAAAAACAGACGCTGAAGTAATGCGTTTCTGCCAAAGCTTCATGACTGAATTGCAAAAACACATCGGTCCTTCTCTTGATGTTCCAGCTGGTGATATCGGGGTTGGTGGACGTGAAATCGGATACCTTTATGGTCAATACAAACGCCTTCGCCAATTTGATGCTGGTGTCTTGACTGGTAAACCTCTTGGTTTCGGTGGTAGCTTGATCCGTCCAGAAGCAACTGGTTACGGTTTGGTTTACTACACTGAAGAAATGCTCAAGGCCAACGGCGACAGCTTTGCTGGTAAGAAAGTCGTGATCTCAGGTTCTGGTAACGTTGCTCAATACGCTCTTCAAAAAGCAACTGAACTTGGTGCAACTGTTATCTCTGTATCTGACTCAAACGGTTACGTGATCGACGAGAACGGTATTGACTTCGACCTTCTTACAGACGTGAAAGAAAAACGTCGTGCTCGTTTGACTGAATACGCTGCTGAAAAACCAACTGCTACATACTACGAAGGTTCTGTATGGACTTACGCTGGTAACTATGACATCGCTCTTCCATGTGCAACTCAAAATGAAATCGATGGCGATGCTGCTAAACGTTTGGTCGCTCAAGGTGTGAAAGTTGTCTCTGAAGGAGCAAACATGCCAAGTAACATCGATGCCATCAACGTATACAAAGAAAATGGTATCCTTTACGGACCTGCTAAAGCGGCCAATGCTGGTGGGGTTGCTGTATCTGCTCTTGAAATGAGCCAAAACAGCCAACGTCTTTCATGGACACGCGAAGAAGTGGACGGACGTTTGAAAGACATCATGACCAACATCTTCAACACTGCTAAAACAACTGCAGAAACTTACGGACTTGGTAAAGATTACCTTGCAGGTGCCAACATCGCTGCCTTTGAAAATGTCGCAAACGCGATGATTGCACAAGGTCTTGTATAATCAATCGATATTTTTCTTTGAGACCTTCGGGTCAAAGCCTCTCAACTCCTGAAACTAGTCTGTTTCAGGAGTTTTTTGTAGCTACTGATCTCTTTAAGGACAATTGGTCTCAAGGGAAGACAGTCATTTTTAAAGAAAGGAATCTTAACCATCATTAGTGATGAGAGATT
>CABKMC010000159.1 GCA_902373455.1 uncultured Streptococcus sp. | reverse complement strand
ACATAACCTCGGTCTGCGATGGCAAGGGCCTTGTTGGCATTTTGCTCAATCAAGAGAACGGTTGTTCCTTGTTTTTGGATATCTTGGATGATATCAAAGATTTCTTGGATAAAGATTGGGGCCAATCCCATAGAAGGTTCATCCAAAAGCAAGAGTTTTGGTGTTGACATAAGCGCACGACCCATTGCGAGCATTTGTTGTTCCCCACCAGATAAGGTCGCTGCATCTTGGTTCTTCCGTTCTTCCAATCGTGGAAAACGAGAAAAGACTTTCTTCAAGTTGGCCTGATTTTCTTCTCGATCTTTCTTCAAGAAAGCTCCCATTTCCAAGTTTTCCATAACGGTCAAGCCTGGAAAGACATGGCGGCCTTCTGGAACCTGAGAGAGTCCTGCTGCTACAATCTTTTGAGCCGGAACCTTTTGAATCTCCTGACCCAAAAACTCAATTTTCCCAGCACTTGGACGCACCAAACCTGAAATGGTCCGAAGAATAGAGGTTTTCCCAGCACCGTTAGCACCGATAAGAGAAACAACTTCTCCTTCATTGACTTCAAAGCTGACATCTCGGACAGCCTGGATCATGCCGTAGTGTACGGAGAGGTTTTCAACTTTTAACATAGACATTAGGCTTCACCTCCAAGATAGGCTTCGATTACGCGTTTGTTGGTCTTGATTTCATCTGGCGTACCATGGGCAATCAAGCGACCATATTCCAATACATAAATCCGTTCGGTTACTTCCATGACCAAGCTCATATCATGTTCGATCAGCATGATCGTAATATTGAATTCTTTTTGAATGCGACGGATCAATTGGGTCAATTCTGCTGTTTCTTGAGGGTTCATCCCTGCAGCAGGTTCATCCAAGAAGAGGATTTTTGGCTCTGTAGCAAGGGCACGAACGATCTCCAAGTGACGTTGTTGTCCGTAAGCTAAATTCTTGGCCAAGGTATTTGCTTCTTTTTCCAAACCAAAAATGGCTAACAATTTAAGAGCTTTTTCTTTCAAAGCTTTTTCATTCTTATAATAGCTTGGCAAGCGGAAAAGACTAGCAAAAACATGTGGTTTGTGGTGATTGGCAAAAGCAATCAAGACATTGTCCAAAACGCTCAAGTCTTTAAAGAGACGAATATTTTGGAAAGTCCGTCCCAGACCACCAGCAGCGATTTTATAAGGTGCTTTACCATTTAGTAGCTGACCATCTAAGGTAATGGTCCCTTCACTTGGTTCATATACCCCTGTTAGGAGGTTGAAGAGGGTTGTTTTCCCGGCACCGTTGGGTCCGATCAACCCAACCAATTCCCCTTCATTGAGTTCCATGGTCACATCCCCAACGGCTGTCAAACCACCAAAGTTTTTTGTTAAATTTTTTACTTCAAGAAGTGCCATTAGTTAGCCTCCTTTTTTGAGAGTAGTTTTTTCAAGCTGAATTCCCATGTTCCAAGAAGACCACCTGGACGGAAGATCATCACGAGAATCAAAGCCAATGAGTAAATGATCATACGTACACTTGAGAAGTCTTGAAGCACCATGTTCAAGATCCCCAAGACGATGGCTGCTACAACTGTTCCTGACATGGATCCCAAACCACCAAACACGACAATGATCAAGACATTAATAGTATTGGTGAAAGAGTAATCTTTAGGAACAACAGAGCCGATAAAGCCAGCTTGGAGAGATCCAGCAATCGCCGCTGTGATCGCACCAAATACAAAGGCGATGACTTTGACTTTGGTCGTATTGATCCCAACAGATTCTGCTGCGATTTCATCTTCACGAACAGAAAGGGTAGAGCGTCCAATTGGACTGCGTAAGAAGTTAATCGTAAAGATCGTTGTAATGACAACAAAGAGGTAAACCAATTGCCAAGTTGTAAAGGCTGGCAAACCAAGGATCCCAGCAGCACCATTTGTTAGAGTACCCCCATTGACGATCAAGATCCGGATGATTTCAGAAACCCCAAGTGTCGCAATCGCGAGGTAGTCCCCTTTCAAACGAAGGGTTGGAACCCCAACGATCAAGGCAACGACACCAGCAATCAAAGCACCTAAAACCATCGCGCCAAAGAAAGCCCCATAGGTTGGTGATTTGGAACCGAGAATGGCTGCAGAATAGGCACCAATCGCCATAAATCCGGCATGACCGAGTGAGAATTGACCTGAGAAACCAACAATGAGGTTCAAACCAACTGCAAGGATAATATTAATTCCAATTTGTTCTAAAATTTGGATATAGAAGAGGTTGAGCACACCCGCTGCAACCAAGACTTGGATCAAGGCAAAACCTGCGACCAAAAGACCAAGCCAGACTAAATTCACTTTTAAATTTTGTTTCATGGCTTACACCTTCTCTTTCACATTTTTACCGAGGATACCTGCTGGACGGATGAGCAAGATCACAATCAAGATGGCATACACAATGGCATCACGGAAGTCTGAAAGACCGATCGCTGTAGCGAAGGTTTCCAACAAACCGATAACAAATCCACCTAGAGCAGCACCTGGAATGATTCCGATTCCTCCAAGAACGGCTGCGACAAAGGCTTTGATCCCTGGTGTCATCCCCATCAAAGGCTCGATCGAGTTGTAATACAAACCAATCAAGACACCACCAGCACCTGCCAAGGCTGATCCCAAAGCAAAGGTAAAGCTGATCGTACGGTTTACGTTAATCCCCATCAATTGAGCGGCATCACTATCCACAGATACAGCCCGCATGGCTTTCCCCATCTTTGTCTTTTGAATAATAAATTGAAGAGCGACCATCAAGAAAACAGACACTCCCAAGATCATCAACTGAATATTGGAGATGGAAATAGGACCGAAGTTGTAACGAACCGTTTTAATCACTTGCGGGAAGGAACGGGTATTGGCCCCTACGAAGAAGACCAGCCCATAT
>CABKMC010000158.1 GCA_902373455.1 uncultured Streptococcus sp. | reverse complement strand
ATCCTTTGGTCAATGCACTCATGGGTCAAATACCCAAAGAGAAATGAAGAAAAAGGAGACAGAAATGAAGAAAAAATTACTAGCCTATTTGCTTTTCTTATTTCCACTGGTAGCATTCGCTGGTCATGCTCATGCTGAGACGATCAAGGTCGTTTTCGCCACAGCTTATGCACCATTTGAATTTAAAGATTCAGATCAAACCTATAAAGGAATTGACGTAGAAATCTTGGACAAGGTCGCTGAAATCAATGGCTGGGATTTAGAGAAATCCTTCCCTGGATTTGATGCTGCAGTCAATGCTGTCCAAGCTGGTCAAGCAGATGCCATTATGGCCGGAATGACCAAAACAACTGAACGTGAAAAAGTCTTCACCATGTCTGATACTTACTACGATACAAAAGTTGTCATTGCGACAAAGAAAGCTGACAAAATCACGAAGTACAGCCAATTAAAAGGAAAGACAGTCGGTGTCAAAAACGGTACTGCAGCCCAACGCTTCCTCGATAAAAACAAGGACAAGTATAGCTACAAGATCAAGACTTTTGATACGGGTGATCTCATGTACAACAGTTTAACAGCTGGTGCAGTGGATGCAGTCATGGATGATCAACCTGTTATTCAATATGCCATCCAAAAGGGTCAGGACCTAGCTATCAATATGGACGGGGAAGCAGTCGGTGGCTTTGCCTTTGGTGTTAAAAAAGGTGGAAATCATGAAAAGTTGATCACTGAATTTAACAAGGCCCTCGCTCAAATGAAAGCTGATGGAACACTTGATGAGATCATCAAGAAATGGACCGGTGAAAGCCAATCAACTGCTAACAGTGCTGTTCCAACAACAACAACTCCTGCTGGACAAAAAGCAACGCCTAAAAAATCAAAATATAGCATTTCAAGTGACTCATCTTTTGCACCATTTGTCTTCCAAAATGGAAAAAATAAATACACAGGGATTGATATGGACTTGATCAAGGCTATTGCCAAAGACCAAGGATTTACTATCGAGATTGACAATCCTGGATTTGATGCTGCGGTAAGTGATGTTCAATCCGGCCATGCGCAAGGAATGATCGCAGGGATGACTGTGACAGATGCTCGGAAAGAAACATTTGATTTTTCTGAACCATACTACACGGCCAATTCTATTCTAGCTGTTCAAGAAAGCAGCAAGATTGATTCATATGATGACCTAAAAGGAAAGACAGTCGGAGTTAAAAACGGCACTTCCTCACAAAACTTCCTTGAAGAGAACCAAAAGAAATATGGTTACAAGATCAAAACGTTCTCTGACGGAGCTTCTATGTACGATAGTTTGAATTCTGGTTCTGTCGCAGCGATCATGGATGACGAACCTGTTATCAAATACGCTATTAAACAAGGACGTAAATTCAAAACACCTATCGAAGGAACTCCAAGTGGTCAACTAGCATTTGCCGTTAAAAAAGGTGAAAATCCTGAATTGATCGAAATGTTCAATAACGGTCTTGCAAACTTGAAGAAAAGTGGTCAATACCAAAAGATTCTCGATAAATACCTTAAAGCAGATAGCAAGTCAAGTACTTCAAGTACAACAGCAGATGAAACAACGATCTGGGGCTTGCTTCAAAACAACTACAAACAATTGTTAAGTGGTTTGGGTGTTACTCTTGCCCTTGCGCTTCTCTCTTTCGCCATTGCTATGGTGATCGGTGTTATCTTTGGGATGTTTAGTGTTAGCCCATATAAATGGCTCCGCTGGACTGCTGAGATCTTTGTCGATGTTATTCGTGGGATCCCACTCATGATCCTCGCCGCCTTCATCTTCTGGGGAATTCCAAACTTGATTGAATCGGTCACAGGTCATCAATCCCCAATCAACGACTTTGTCGCAGGTACCATTGCCCTCTCTCTCAATGCTGCTGCCTATATCGCAGAAATTGTTCGTGGGGGGATCCAAGCTGTACCGATTGGACAGATGGAAGCCAGCCGAAGCCTTGGGATCTCTTATGGCAAGACCATGCGCAAGATCATCTTGCCACAAGCAACCAAACTCATGCTTCCAAACTTTGTTAACCAATTCGTCATTGCCCTGAAAGATACGACTATCGTTTCTGCGATCGGATTGGTAGAACTCTTCCAAACTGGTAAGATCATCATCGCTCGAAACTACCAAAGTTTCAAGATGTATGCGATCCTTGCCGTCTTCTACCTCGTGATTATCACCTTGCTAACACGATTTGCAAAAAAATTAGAAAAGAAGGTTAACTAATGGCTAAATTAAAAATTGATGTCCATGACCTCCACAAATACTATGGTGAAAATGAGGTCTTAAAAGGAATCTCAGCAAAATTCTACGAAGGGGATGTGGTCTGCATTATCGGACCATCGGGTTCAGGTAAATCGACCTTCCTTCGTAGTCTCAATCTCCTCGAAGAAGTGACAAAAGGTCAAATTACCGTAAATGGATATGATCTAACCGATCCAAAAACTAATGTTGATTTGGTCCGTGAAAATATCGGGATGGTTTTCCAACACTTCAACCTCTTCCCTCACATGAGCGTCCTTGAAAACATTATGTTTGCGCCAGTAGAGCACAAACTAATGACACGTGAAGAAGCTCAAAAAGTCGGGATGGAATTGTTGGAAAAAGTTGGTCTCGCAGATAAAGCCGATGCCAATCCAAACAGCCTTTCCGGTGGTCAAAAACAACGTGTGGCTATCGCACGTGGACTTGCTATGAATCCAGATATTATGCTCTTTGACGAACCTACTTCTGCCCTTGACCCTGAGATGGTTGGAGATGTATTGAACGTTATGAAAGAGTTGGCAGAGCAAGGCATGACCATGATCATCGTTACCCACGAGATGGGATTTGCCCGCCAAGTAGCCAACCGCGTCATCTTTACCGCAGACGGTGAATTCCTCGAAGATGGCAAACCAGACCAAATCTTCGACAACCCACA